>CAJVYZ010000079.1 GCA_913009915.1 uncultured Gemmatimonadota bacterium
AGAAACGAAAAAAAGAGTAATTGTTAATTTTTTTTTTTCAAGCAGAAGACGGCATACGAGATATATCAGTGTGACTGGAGTTCAGACGTGTGCTCTTCCGATCTCAATGTCCTTAAGGAAGCTGAGTCCTGTCTCGAGATCCTCGTCTAGCGCCACCCCGATCACACTGACTTGAGCGAACGAGTCGCGGTAAGCCAACTGCATGGTCTCGCGGAGCTCACCGATGGCCTTCATGGTCCCCGGCCGTGTAGACCAGCCGCAGTCCGACGCCGCAATAACGAACGCGATCAGATGGGTACCGTTGGCCGAGGCGAAGGGATTCAACGGCGCAATAGTGCTTTGAGCAGTCGCATTAACGGCTGCCAGCCTCGTAGCCCGTCCATCCTGCCAGGCGCTCACTGCCACGTACGACGCTGCGGCGGATCCCAGCAGCGCAAACCACGCGAAACCGTGCCGCGCAAACTTCCTCAGGACAGTGGCCATACAATCCTACCGCCGGTCTAGGAAATGTGGTCCAGGTGATCAACCCTAAAGCCATATATGATATGAACGGTGATGAACGGCGGTTGTAGCGTCAAGGCCGAGTGTTCAACGTTCCAGCGAGGTACAGCAACAACGTCCCAATCGTGCGACGTTTTTGCATGTTCGTGGAGAGTTGGTATTGCCTGACAACACCTTACGCCTAGACCACTACGATTGTAACAATGTTGGATTTGGTGATCAGAAGAGGCTCGAGAAGCCAGATTTTGGTTGTCGGGTATCGGCGAGTTCCACGCGTAGCAGATCTTGAGGTCCACCAATACCCACGCGAGCCCATCCCAACGGAGGCGGACCTCAGACCCGCCACCCCTCCTGGCTTCGAACTCCTCCTCTGCGTCGGGGATGGCTCTGAGATGGATCGGTATACTGCCTGGCCCTCGGTGGCAGCGACAATTGGACACGGAATTGAGGAAGAGCCCGAGGGACGCGGAACGACGCTCCTTGCGGTTGCCGCTGAAAAGCGCACCTTTCAAGTCTGTGTGGAGGTTGCTGGTTAGTCGCTCGACCTCATAGCCCTAGATTCGGTCATGACCAGTCGACTCTTTTTGCTGGAGCCGCCGTACCATGCCTGCCACCTGGCAGGCAAGTCCGTTTCCCCCCTTGGTACTATCCTCGTCGCCGACGTAACGGGTGAGGGTGGGGTGGTGTCAGTGGTTGAGGCCGCCATCCGGGTCGCTGCTGAGCCGTGGTGCCCGGTGGTTCTCGTGACCCGATCGTCACGTCTGGATCGCCGGAGCGAAACCGTCATCCGCCAGTTCGACATCGTCCCGGCGGTAGTCACGATGACCGCCAGTGCTACCCTGTTGGATCCGTACCCGATCCTGCTCGCCATCCGTCAGCGCCCGCGGCCGACGCCCGACCGGCTGGCTCGATACGTCACCAAGCGTGTCGGAAGACAAGACCTGACCGACGCCCTGCGGGAATGTTTTCGCCGCGGAATGGACGACCTCGGCGACGGGCCCGGCCTGTCTCGCAGTACGCTGAACCGTCGGCTGCTCGACTTTGAGCCACTCAAGGCGCACAATTGGTCCGACATGGCACGGACCCTCGCCGTCCTGCTGGAGCCCGGCGGCGAGCTTCGCCCCTCGTCACGACTGCTTGGCATCGGCCCCAGGACCGTCCGTTCGCACATCAAGCTCTACACCGGCCTCGATTTCGGCGAGGTCCGGGAACGGCCGGGGTGGGAATGGCTGGTCGAAGCTGCACTCCAGCGATGGGATTATGTACCGGTGGGACCGACCAGAGCCCCCACCTGGCGGCAGAGGTTCGGTGGGGAGGTGTAGAACGGTGCGCCGTGGCCGTTGGAACGGCCTCGCGAGTGAAAGCCCTCAATGGAAAACAGACCAACTAATCGGGCTGTTTTTTCGGTTTCTCAATTGCAACTACTGCATCAAAGAAATGCCTACGGTGCGGTGTCCTGGCCCCCGAAGGTTGGTCCGGTTATTCGTTGGCCTCCCCGCATACTGACCCTCGCCCCTAAGCTGCTCCGGCCAAAAGTAGAGATTCGTAGTAAAAACGTTGTACGAATGGGATGTTCTTGCATATCTCGGCGCAAGGATAGCTGCGCCTGGAGCATCCTGTGGCTGGACAGTCCACTACCGCTCCCGCATCCATGCCCGGGTTAGAGGAGCAATTGAGAGGCCACCATGGCCGTGAAGCTCAACGAAACGATGAGCCCCACTTCGGGCCTGGTGGCATCGGCATAGGCGTCGGGCAACAGTTCCCGGAACACCATGTAGGTCATGGCCCCGGCGGCGAATCCGAGTCCGTAGGGGAGTACCGGTGCGAAGGTGTCGACGAACAGGAAGGCTGGCACGGCCATCAGCGGTTGCGGCAGGGAGGAGAAAACGCTCCACCACGCGGACGAAGCGATCGACGCTCCGCGGGGCCGCATGGCGGCGGTGATGGCTAGTCCTTCGGGGATATTCTGGATGGCGATGGCGATGGTGATCAGTACCGCCAACGACTCACCGCCGCCGAACGCCACGCCCACGGCAACTCCTTCGGCGAACGAGTGGGCGGTCATCACGATCACCATGAGCAGCGCCTTCTGCGCGCCACCGCCTTTGAGCTCCCCGAACTCCAAGCCTTCGTCGGGCAACAGAAACTGGGTGACCAGAATGAAGGCCACCCCGAGGTTGGCCCCGATGATGGTCTGCCACGTCCCGAATGGCATGCCTTCGACGACCAGCGTGAAGCTGGCGCCCAACATCAACCCCGCGGCGATGGCGTTGGAGAAGGCGATCACCTTGGGCGACAGCGTGCGGACGAACAAGAACGGAATGGCCCCCAGCCCGGTGGCTAGGGCCGTGATCAGTCCCGCGAGCAATACCACCACTACCGCGGGCATTGGGCTAGCCAACCAGGATGGCGTGGAGGAGTACCACGACGCTCATGGCGGCCGAGGCGGTGATGGCGATGCCCGTGTGTCCCCGCTGGCGGTAGGACTCCGGCATCAGCTCGACCAATATCAGATAGAACATGGCGCCGGCGCTGAAGCCAAGGACCCAGGGGAGGCCTCCCGCACCGATCCACGCGGCCGTCGCCACCGCCGCGGGGATGTGGGCCGCCATGGTACCGGCGGAGAGGAGAGCGGCCTTGGTCGGATGCCATCCTCGCTCGATGAGGGCCGCGCTGATGGCCGCGCCCTCGGCGACGTTGTGCAACCCGAGTGTGCCGGCCATCAGCAGTCCCAGGCGCGGGTCGACCAGGAAGCCCGCGCCGATTGCCACACCCTCGGCAGCCGAGTGCAGGAGTTCGCGGGTGACGATCTGCGGCACCGTGGCCGAGGCCAGATCCTCTGGGCGGCTCAAATCGACGTCCGCCAGATTGGTAAACCGGTGGCTGGCGAATACGAAGGTGACGCCCACCACCGAGCCGGCGATGCCGCCGACGGGTGAGAGAGCGATGCCCTGCTGCCGGAGAACGTACCCGGCACCCAACATCAGCCCGGCGGCCAGGGCGTTGGCCCAGCCGAGCCTGGGGGATACTTCGCCGCTGAGGATGACGGGGATGACGCCCAGGACGGCGACGGCCGCAGCGGCCGCGGCTGACAGGGCTACCAGCCAGAGATCGGGCACCGCCACCTGTTACTGTCGCTTCAGCAGCGAGCGATACCGCTTGAGGTGGTGAAGCGCTTCGAGTTCCCGTCCCTGGTGTTCGTACAAGATCGCCACCCGGTAGTGCGCGTCGGCCAGCGAGGCATCGAGGTCGAGCGCCTCCCGATAGGAAGCGATTGCCTCATCGAATCGCTCGAGGTGCTCCATCACGCTGGCGATGTTGAACCGGGCGATGGCGTGCGCCGGATCGGCAGCGAGCGCCGCTGCGTAGTGGTCTAGGGCCCGCTGGTAGTATCGCTTGTCCTGATCGAGCCGGCCGAGGTTTACGTGGGTGTCGGCGTGCTCCGGGTCGAGTTCCAGTGCCTTGCCGTACGCCTCTCGCGCTTCGGCCGGAGCGCACGCTTCCAGTTGGCGCCCCATCTGAAAGAATCCCTCCGCCGTGGCTCCTTCGGGCGCGGCGGCGGACCGGGAGACCAGGGCCACGGGATCGCCGGTCGCCACAGCTGGATCGGCGAAGGCCAAGAACAGCTGCCCTGACTCGGGGTTCCAGGTCCTACCGCGATCGTGGACCACGATGGCGGCGGCTTCGGCGGTGATGGTCACCTCGGTGAGCGACCGTCCCTCCGGCAATTGCTCCGCCAACGCGTGCAGCACGCGGCGCACTCGGCGGGCCGGCACCCGGGCGTCCTCGAGACGCTTGGCCGTACGGAGGAGCACCAGGTCGTGGAACGTGAAGTAGTAAGCGGGGCGGGGGCCCCGAGAGGGTCGCAGCAGCCCGGTGCGGGCGTAGGCGCGCACCTGGGGCGGGGACATGCCGACCAGGTCCGCGACCTCCCGCGTCCGGTATCCGGTCATCGCCGGCCGGCGTCTGGAGCGGGCGACGTCATGAGGCAGCTCGCTTCTTGCGGGATGTGGCCCCCTTCTTCTTGGTGCCGGCCTCGTTGTCGGCTGCCGCCTTGGGCTGGGCCTTGGACGACTTGCCCTCGGCGAGGCTGGCCTTGAGAGCGGCCATCAGGTCGAGGATCTTGACCTGTGGCTCTTCCGTGGGCTCGGCGGTGATGTCTTCGCCGTCGACCTTCTGCTGGATGGCCTCCATGACCCGGTCGGCCACGGTATCGTGATAGACCTCCGGGCTGAAAGTGTCGGCGGCCGATTGTTCGATCAACTGCTTGGCCAGATCGAGTTCGTTGTCCTTCAGGTCGACATGCTCGATGGGGACTTCGGCCGGTTGACGCAACTGGGTGGCGTAGTGCAACTGCTCCATGACCAGAATACCGTCCATGGGGCGGATGAGCACCAGGTACTGCTTGCCGCGGGTGGCGTATTGGCCGAGTGCGGCCCGGCCGGTTTCGGCGAGGGCTTCGCACAGAAGCTGATAGGCCCTGGCGCCGCCCTTGTCGGTGCCGAGGAAGTAGACCTTGTCGAGCCAGATGCGGTCGACCTTGCCCAGGGGGATGAACTCGTTGATGTCGATGGAATTGGTGGCCTTCTGGTCTAGCGCCTTGATCTCGTCCGGCGTGAAGGTGACGTACTGTCCCTTGGTGAACTCGTAGCCCTTGATCATGTCGACCTTGTCGACCTTGTCCCCGCTGTGGGCGTCGACATATTGCTGCTTGACCCGGGCGCTCGAGTTCTTGTTGAGCCAGTTGAAGGAGATGGCGGCCGAACTGTCGGCCGACGAATAAAGCTTGACCGGGACCGAGACCAGGCCGAACGAGATCGTTGCCGAACCTACCACGCGTGCGCTCATAGTGCGCAACTATACGAAATCGCCCCCATGGCCGCAACAGACAATCCGCAGTCCGATCCACTCCAGGAATACCGCGCCAAGCGGACCGTGGAGCAGACGCCCGAGCCGGCGGGAACGGTCTCGCGGGCGCCGGGCCATCTGTTCGTGTTCCACCAGCACGCCGCCCGCCGGCTGCACTGGGATCTGCGGCTGGAGCTGAACGGGGTGCTGATGTCATGGGCGGTCCCCAAGGGCCCCTCGCTCAATCCCAATGACAAGCGGCTGGCGGTCCACGTGGAGGACCATCCGGTGGAGTACGGGGACTTCGAGGGCACCATTCCCGAAGGAAACTATGGCGCGGGTGCTGTCATCGTGTGGGATCGAGGAGCGTGGGTACCCATCGGCGATCCTGAGGAGGGACTCGAGAAGGGCAAGCTGTTGTTCGAACTGCGCGGCTACAAGTGCAAGGGAAAATGGACGCTCGTCAAGATCAAGAAAGAGGTGAAGGAGTGGCTCCTCATCAAGGAGCGGGACGCCTACGCCGTGTGGGATGAGCACGAGTTTCCCGCGGGATCGGTGTGGTCCGGGCTCACGGTGGAGGAGCTGGCGGAGGGAAGGGATGCCGGTGAGGCGATACGCGCGGAGTTGGTGGAGCTGGGTGTGCCGCGGTCGGCGGTGGCGCCGGAGTCGGTGGAGATCATGCTGGCGGAGTCGCGTCCCCGGCCGTTCAGCAAGCCCGGCTGGATTTTTGAACTAAAGCTCGACGGCTACCGCATCATCGCCGGCCTGCGGGAAGGCCAGGTGACGCTGCTGACCCGGAACGGACACGACGTCACCGCGAGTTTCCCGGAAATCGCCAAGGCTATTCGAGCATTGCCGTATGAGGCCCTAGTACTCGACGGCGAGTTGATCGGCCTCGACGACAAGGGCCGGCCGTCGTTTCAACGACTGCAGCTACGCGCCAAGCTGACCCGCCCGCTGGAAGTGAAGCGCGCCGCGCTCGAGGCCCCGACCACGTTCTTTGCGTTCGACCTGTTGGGGTTCGAGGATTTCGATCTCCGCAACTTGCCACTTACGGAACGCAAGGCGCTGCTCCGGCGGATACTCCCCGCGGTAGGCGCCGTGCCCTACGTCGAACACTTCGAGGAAGAAGGCGAGGCCCTGTTCGACCGGGTGCGCGACCTGCGGCTGGAGGGGATCGTGGGCAAGAAGGCCGACGCGCCCTACCGGGGGGGTCGGTCGGCGGATTGGGTCAAGATACGCGCCGACCTGGTGGACGATTTCGTCGTGGTCGGCTTCAGCGCCCCGAAAGGATCGCGCACCGGGTTCGGCGCCCTGCACCTGGCCGACTACGTAGATGGAGAGCTGACGTACGCCGGGCGAGTGGGGTCCGGGTTCTCCAGCGACGACCTGGACGAGGTGCGCCGGCAACTGGAACAGCGAATACGGCCGGACCCGCCATGCACCGGCCCAGTGCCGTCGTCGGGAGAGCACACCTGGGTGGAACCCGAATTGATGTGTGAGGTGCGTTATAAGGAATGGACCGGAGACGGCGTCTTGCGCCAGCCGGTGTTTCTCAATTTCCGGGACGACCAGCCGCTCGAGGAGTGCATCCGCCAGGTCAGCAGGCCGGCGCTCGACGAGCCGTCCACCCTCGAGGCGCCGGAACCGGTGGAGCGGGTGGTGCGCTTCTCCAACCTCGATAAAGTCTTCTGGCCCGATGAGGGGTACACCAAGGGTGACCTGATCAACTACTACCGCGAGGTTGCTCCCTGGGCGCTACCATTCTTGAAGCACCGGCCGGTGGTGCTGACCCGCTATCCCGACGGGATCGACGGCAAATCGTTCTTCCAGAAGGACGCCCCCAAGTTCGTACCCGAGTGGATGCACCTCGAGCGGATGTGGAGCGAGGACTCGCAGCGCGACATCCTCTACTTCGTGGCCGACAACGTCGAGTCGCTCCTGTACATCGCCAACATGGGAACCATTCCGTTGCACCTGTGGGCCAGCCGGGTGGGGACCATCGAACGGCCCGACTGGGTGATTCTCGACCTCGATCCCAAGGACGCTCCGTTCGGCGATGTCGTCACCCTGGCGCTAGCGGCTCACCAACTGTGCGCCGACGTGGGGTTACCGAACTACGTCAAGACCAGCGGCTCGTCGGGACTCCACGTCCTGATACCCCTCGGCCGGCTGTGCACCTACGAGCAGGCCAAGTCGATCGGGGAACTCTTTGCCCGGATCCTGGCGGCAGAGCACCCGGACATTGCCACCATCACCAGACGACCCGCCAGCCGGGAGGGGAAGGTGTACCTCGATTACTTGCAGAACGGACGGGGGAAGCTGGTGGTGGCTCCGTACAGCGTCCGGCCGTTACCGGGCGCTCCAGTGTCGACCCCGCTCGAGTGGGATGAGGTAGACGACAGCCTAGACCTGGCCCACTATACCATCGCCACGGTACCCCGGCGGGTCCAGAGCCTGGGGCAGCGGTTGATTGAGCCGGTCATTAGTGAGGTGCCGGACCTGGCGGGGGCGTTTGAGGAGCTAGGAGCGAGGAGCTAGGAGCAGGCTGGTGGCTAGTGGCTGGTCGCTGGTGGCTGGTGGCTGGTCGCTGGTCGCTGGTGGCCGGTGGCTGGTGGAGACGTTTCAGGGTGTGGAACGGTGGTGGGAACCCGCTCGACATCGGGGTGTGTTTCCTGTAGTATCAGTATCGTCACCAGAGTATCAGCAGCCAGAATTGGCGGGAGGATGATGTGCCCAGGATAACTAGTGTGTTGCTGTTGCCGTTGGCGTGGTATGCCATGGGCTGCGCTGAGGGCAAGGCGGGTGACGATCGAGCTGCCGATTCCGGCCGGGATCTCACGACAGTGAACTCCGACATCGGTGGCGATGGCGTGGCGTCCGACCTGGAATTGGGCCGGACCGATGCTCCACCGGAGACACCGGTCACGGTGGCCGTGGAGCCAGCCCCGGAAATGAGCGGGACGGCCGGATCTTCCGAGTCCGAGGCGCCGGCACCGGCGCCGGCCCTGGTGTCGTTCACCGACGGCATCGATCTGGCCAGCGAGCCGACCATCATAGACGGCTCGCTCCCCATATTGGGGGCGGGGTCGGGGACGCTGCTCCGGCCGGGAGTAACGATCGCCGCGGCCGGCAATCCGATCGAATTGTTCCGGCCCACGCGGGCGGGTGAGAGCCCGTGGCCCGAAGCCCGTACCGGTGAGTTCGCGACCGTCAGTCGGGACGGCATTGGGCTGGTCATCGGGAGGGGTGGCGGGGGACATTGTCCGGCGCCGGGCCTTTACTGACCGGCTTGGGCCGATGGTATTGATCGAAAGCCGCCGGACATAGGGTCCGGCGGCTTTGTTGTTTCGGTGTCCGGCCACACGAAGGCCCGCCCCACATGGGGCGGGCCTTCTCTCGTGCGGCAGGCAAGATCGTGTTGTGGTTACGATCGCGTGATGATCTTCTGACCGCACTGGGTGTGCTCGATAGTGATGGTAGTCGTCTCACCGTTACGCGACACCTGGGCCACGATCACACCGGCGTCGAAGCGCGGGGCCACGGTACAGTCGGCGTTGAAGTGGAGCGGTGTCGTCGTCTGGATCACTACGTTGAAAGTCGCGGACTCGTTTCGGACCCAGGTGCTGTTGCCGTCGAAACTCCAGGTACCGCTGGGGAACCGGGCGCCGTGCTGAATGGAGCCCGCCACGTCGGCCACGAACATCGCGTTCCAGTTCTTCATGTGCTCGGCCGTATTAGATCGGAAGAGCGTCGTGTAGGGAAAGAGTGTAGATCTCGGTGGTCGCCGTATCATTAAAAAAAAAAAAATAAC
>CAJVYZ010000080.1 GCA_913009915.1 uncultured Gemmatimonadota bacterium
TGTGTGTGTTAGTTTTTTTTTTTTCAAGCAGAAGACGGCATACGAGATATATCAGTGTGACTGGAGTTCAGACGTGTGCTCTTCCGATCTGGTGTATCTAGTGGAGGTCGGCAACGACGGCCCCGTGGGGAGTCCGCGGCGGGTTCCCGGTGGCGGCGACCCGCACTCCATCTCGATCTCCGACGACGGTGGCCGGCTGGCCTACGCCAAGTTCAGTTACACCAGGAACATCTTCGAGTACCGATTGTCGGCGGACGGGGTGGTCAATCTTTCCGATGGGGAGCGGTTGACAAACGGGACCGAGCTGATCGAACGGATCGAGATCTCACCGGACGGTGAGTGGATTGCCTTCGACAGTCACCTCAACGGCAACCATGACGTGTTCAAGATGCGCCGGGATGGCAGTGGGCGCACTCAACTCACCTCGGATCCGAGCGACAATTTTCTGGTCAAATGGTCGACTGATGGGACCGAATTGTCGGTGACGGCAATCATCGACGGCGTCGATGGTGGTGGCATCGTGTCGGCGGACGGATCGAGCGACGTAGTGAGGACCTTCGACGGCAGCGAGTGGGGAACGTGGACCGATATGGTGTGGTCGCGTAGTGGCCGGGAGGTCTTGGTCGGGAAGAATCGTCAGCCGGGCGTGTGGATATCGTCCCGGGATGCCGTTGGAGCATCCTGGAGCGAGCCGGTACCGGTGGGCGCCCCGATCCCGTGCGAGTGGTCGCACGAGTGGTCGGCCGATAGCCAGATGATTCTCTGCTCTGCCTCCGATGGCACTAACGGAGTGTCGCTGTTCCGCCGAGACGGCGAGCTGCTGTGGAACTACCGGCCGGATGCCCCTGCCGGACAACCTTGGCTGGGTCGGGCGCAGTTCTCGGCCGATGGATCCACCATCTACGCCTATGGCGTGGCTCCGGACGGGACTCAGGGCATCTGGGCCATGCCAACCACCGGCGGCAAGCCCGAGTTGGTCATCGTCAACGACGCCGCCTCGCTGTGGGCCAACGTGTTTTCCTTTGAAGTGGGGCCGGACGATCGCATCTACCTTGCCGTGGCCGAGTACCAGAGCGACATCTGGGTGATGGACCTGGAATACTAGGCGGGGGCAGCGGGGCAGCGGGGGCTGCGGGGGCAGCGAGGGCAGTGGTGGGGCTGTCGGGCTTGCGTACTGTGCACTCCCCGCCGGCTCCCTCTCTGGCGCACCGCCGTCCCGGGGCCGTATGTTTCCCGATAGCCCCTGCCTGGGAGATCTCCAATGCCGATGACCAAACCCAGCGGCGCCGTCGCCGCTCAGCGCAAGCCTAGGGATGACGAGGTTGATGTCTACGGGGTGACACACATAGGCAATGTCCGCAAGGTCAATCAGGACCACTTCCTCATCTGTCAACTGGAAAAGCGGGTGCGCATCTTCCAGACCAGCCTGCCCAACGGCGACGCGTTCGCGCCGGTGGGTGAGCGGATGGCGTTCCTGGCAATGGTGGCTGACGGCGTGGGAGGCGGCAGCAAGGGAGAGGCGGCCGCCCGCCTGGCCCTGCATGCCGTGACCGAATACGTCGCGCTCAGCATGCGGGCCTACCACACGCTCGACACAACCGACGACCAGGCCTTCCTCGATGCGCTGCAGGAAGCCGCCTGGAAAGGGCACGCGCGGGTGGTGGCCGAAGCGGAAGGTGATCCGGACCTGCGCGGCATGGCCACGACGCTGACCCTGTGGCTGGCGGTGTGGCCCCGTGCCTACCTGCTCCAGGTCGGCGATTCCCGGTTCTATCAGTTCGCCAATGGGGGGCTGATGCGCCTGTCGCGCGACCAGACCATGGCGCAGGAGCTGGTGGACCAGGGCGTGCTGCAACACTCCACCGCATTCCAGACCCGGTGGGCCAATGTGCTGTCGAGCTCGATCGGCGGCAGCCAGACCGCGCCGGTGGTGACACGGATGGACCAGGAGTGGGATACGGTCTGGATGCTATGCAGCGACGGCCTCACCAAACACGTGTCGGACGACCGCATCGCCGAACGGCTCGGCAGCATGACCTCGGCCAAACAGGTGTGCCACAATTTGCTGCAGGACGCGCTCGACGACGGTGGTAGCGACAACATCTCGGTCATCGTCGGGCGGGACGTCAAGAAAGAAGAATGATTTTGGCGGGGGCGTCCGTGGGCTTAAGCCCACGGAGGCGAGGGCGGCGAGGGCAGCGGGAGCAGCGGGGGCAGTGGGTTCTTAGTTCTGTGATTTGTGACTGCCCTCGCTGCCCTCGCTTTCAACTGCCCTCGCTGCTCCCGCTGCCCTCGCTGCCCTCGCTTTCAACTGCCCTCGCTGCTCTCGCGGCCCTCGCTTTCAACTGCCCTCGCGCTTACCTCGCCCGGCCGAGGTAGCGCAGGAAATCGCCGTCGGTGCTCAGCACCAGCACGGTACTCGAGTCCAGCGTCTCCTTGAGCACTTCCATGGTCTTGAGGAAACGGTAGAACTCCGCGTCCCGGTTGTAGGCCTCGGCGTAGATATCGGCCGCCTCGGCGTCGGCCCGGCCCTTGATCTCCTGAGCCTGGCGATACGCCTCCGAGGTGATCTCCTTGAGTTCCCGCTCCCTCTCGCCGCTGATCCGCGCCGATTCCCCGGCCCCCTCCGAACGGAACTGCTCGGCGATCCGCTGCCGCTCCGACACCATCCGGGCATAGACCTCCTCACGCACCTCCTCGACGTAGTTAAGCCGCTTGAACTGGAAATCGAGGATCTCGATTCCCAGATCCGAGGTGCGGCTCTGCGCCGAAAGCAACACTTCATTAGCGAGTTGTTCCCTGCCGAACTCGATGGTCGCTTCGGTCATGCGCGCGGAATCTCCACCGATCTCCTGGGAGATGACGAACTCGCGGTTACTGCTGCGCACCACCTCGATCAGATCGTGCTTGGCAATGACGTTGCGGGTTTCGCCATCGAGGATGTCGTCCAGCCGGGACTGCGCCCCCTGTTCGCTGCGCAATCGCTGGAAGTACAGCAGCGGATCGGTGATCCGCCAGCGGGCGTAGGTGTCGACGTGGATGAACCGCTTGTCCCGGGTGGGCACTTCGTTCGGATCGCCATCCCATTCCAGGAAACGCTTGTCGAAGTAGTTGGCCTTCCGAATGAAGGGAATCTTGAAGTGCAATCCCGGGGTGGTGACCGGATCACCCTTGGGGTCACCGAACTGGGTGATCACCACTTGGTCGGTCTCGCCGACGATATAGAACAGTCCGCCGGCGGCCGACACAGCGAGCAGCACCAGGATGCCGATAACGATCATGGTAAGATTCTTTGACATGGCGTCACCTCCCACCAGTCAGCGGCAGCAACGGCAGCACGCCCTGGAGGTCCTTGTCCAGGATGATCTTCTGCTTCACGTTGGGATACACCGCCTGCATGGTCTCGAGATAGATGCGTCTGCGGGTCACCTCCGGCGCCCGGCGATAGGCAGCCAACAACGACTTGAACAACTCCGCGTCACCCCGCGCGCGGTTTACTCGATCGGTGGCGTAGCCCTCGGCTTGCTGGATCGTCTGCTGGGCCTCACCGCCGGCCCGGGGAATGACGGTGTTGTACTGGGCCCTCGCCTCGTTGATCATGCGTTCCTTTTCCTGCTGCGCCTGGTTGACCTCGTTGAACGCCGGCCGGACCTGATCGGGCGGGTTGACGTCCTGCAGCACGATTTGCTCCACCTTGATGCCCGTCTCGTACTGGTCGCACAGCTCCTGCAGGCGCCGCTCCACCTCCGAAGCGATCTCCTGCCGGCCGACGGTGAGAACCTCGTTGACGCTGCGATCGCCGATCACGGCCCGCATGACCGCTTCGTTCATGTCACGGAACGTGTCACCGCGGCCCCTCTCCCTGGCGTCGAACAGGTTTCTGACCTTGAACAGGTACTTGTAGGGATCGTTGATGCGGAACTGCGTGGTCCACTCGACCACCGCCACGTTCAGGTCGCCCGTGAGCATCAGCGACTCTCCGTTGAAGGCGATCTGGGAGTACTGCGAGCGCACGCCGGCGGTGGCGGTGCGGAAACCGAACTCAGCCTTCAGCTGGCGTTGCACCGGCACCTTCACCACCGTCTGAAACGGCCACGGCGCCTTGATGCGGAGCCCCGGATCGGACAGATGGCTGTACTTGCCGAAGGTCAGCACCACGCCCACCTCCTCGGTCTCGACCATGTACACAGCACTCCACGCCGCCACCAGTCCCAGCAGAACCAGCAGCGCCATGCCGATGGTTCGGGGAGGCGGAGTATTCGGCGGCCGCAAGTCCTTGAGGCCATCCAGGGGAGATCTTTGGGACTTCATATCGGCGTCCTCTCGGTCGGGATTGATAGCTGATGGTCACGGGTGATCTGTAGAGTAGTCGGTGCCGCTCTGGCCGCAAGGAGACGAGGGGGGCAGCGGGGACGGAAGCGAGGGCAGCGGGGACGGCAGCGAGGGCAGCGGGGACGGCAGCGAGGGCAGCGAGGGCAGCGGGAGCAGCGAGGGCAGTAACAGATCACAGAACCATGGACCCACTGCCCCCGGGAAACGTAGGGGCGACGCATGCGTCGCCCTTACGACGGTATCAGCACATTCCCTACGTCCTATGCGCCGACTACCGATCCCTAGCCGGGCGCCGTCACACGCTTAGATTTCACCCCATGCCCTCCCCCCAACCCTTCCCATTCGTAGCCTCGCTGCCGACACTGTCTGCGGCTCAGATGCTCGAGGTCGATCGCATCGTGGTTGACGAACTGGGCATCGACATGGTGCAGATGATGGAGGCTGCCGGGCGTGCTCTGGCGCGGGTGGCGCGGGACCGGTTCCTGGCCGGTGACTCCCGGGGGAAGTCCGTGTCTGTCCTGGCCGGGAGCGGCGGCAACGGCGGCGGAGCTCTGGTGTGCGCCCGCAATCTGCTCAACTGGGGCGCCGAGGTCCATTGCGCACTGGTAAGGCCCGTGGGCCACTACGGCGGGGTGCCCGCGCATCAGGCCAAGATCCTGGGTCACATGGGGCACCGACTCGATGAGGCCCACAGCGACATGCCGTCCAAGGAAGTCGACCTGGTGGTCGACGGTCTGATTGGCTACAGCCTGGCGGGGGCGCCCCACGGCAGGCTGGCGACGCTGATCCGCTGGGCCAATCAGGCCGGAGCTCCGGTCCTGTCGCTCGACGTGCCCTCGGGTGTCGACCCCACCACCGGACAGGTGCACGACCCGGCCGTGCGCGCCACCGCCACGGTCACCCTGGCGCTTCCCAAGCAGGGACTAGCCAAGCGGGCGGCCAGGGGGAATGTGGGCGAGCTGTACCTGGCCGACATCGGCGTGCCGCCCTCGGTGTATCAGCAGTTGGGGCTGGCGATCGAGTCGCCCTTCGGGCGGGCTGACGTGGTGAGGGTGGGACGGTAACAAAGGCGGGGGCAGCGGGGGCGGTGGGGGGGACTTCGGGACTTCGGGATTTCAGGATTGGGTCGGTCCCTTGTCGCTGCCGCCGTCTCCCCGGGACTGCGACAACTCGTCGATCCCACATTCCCGGAGTCCCGAAACCCCGAAATCCCCGAACCACACTTCGCGGTTGATGACTGGTAGATGTCGCTAGCGGTTCCTGATCTTCACAACCTGTAGCCCACCGTTGCCGGTCGCCACAAAGATGTTGTCCTTACGGCTTGCCACATGGTTGGCGGATGACGCTCCAGGGAACACCACTCGACCGATACGTTCTAGGCTCGGGCTGGCCGTGGTGAGGCCCGAATGCTGGAGCACGTAGAGACCGGCGCCACCGTTGGCCACGAAGATGAGTTCCTGGTTGACGGTGACGCTGTTGGTTTGCGCATCGGCGTTCACCTCGTCGGTCATCGCGCTCATGGGAACGTCGAAGACGATCGCACCATCGGTCAGACGAACGATCTTGAGCCCTGCTTCACCGGTCGCCACGAAGGCGTGACCGTCCGCGATGGCCACCGCCGACTTGGCATCGGGCACCGTGGCGCCACCGACCGCGTACGTCGTGCTGGTCCCGGATAGACGATCGTACACATGCAGTGTTGCTGGAGCGCCCGTCATCGCCACGATGTAGTTGCCGTTGACCGCCACCGCACGGGCCTCGAGGTAGTTGCCGAGCGGCGTGGCCGAGAGATCGGTGAGATCGATCTGGAACAGTCCTCCGTCAGCCGAGGATCCGGTCGTCACGAACAATTCACCGTTGTGGGTCCACACGGACGTCGAAACAAAGCTTGGGAGGTCGGTCACCCGCACGTCGTCCACCTGGAGTTTCCTGTCCTTGATCCCGATCTCGACCAGGCCAGCAGGGCTCGAGAAACTCGACGTACTGGTGGCGGTGGCGAGAAAGACCTTTGTCCCGCTAACGGCGACGGAACTCACGTCCCAGCCGTCCGCCAATCCCTGGGAACGTAGCTTGGGCTTGGTGCCAGTACTGAACACATCAACCCCACCGCGGAAATCGGGTCCGGCCACATTGTAGGAAACGAGGGCGAGCTTGTCGGACACCACGATGTGCGAGGCCTGGAGGGTGACGCCGCCGACTTGGGGCGGAAGCACCTGGCTGTTCAACCGAAGGTCGAGCGTGATCGGCGCCCGCGCCAGCATTTGACTCTCGAACGGCGCGGTCGTGTCCGGGGGCACGATCTGGAGGAAAACATCCGGCAGATCCGTCACCCGTTGTGCCAACACCAGGGTGTCGTTGAGGACCTCGAGCGGTATCTCAGGGTTGGTCACGGGTCCGAGCGGGTCTCCCTGGCATCCGATGGCGGCCAGGAGTCCCGCCACGGGGACCATCCGGGAGACGCGTTTCGCTGTTGAGGGCGCGATCATTTTGACTCCGATTCTTCTAAAGTCGATGGGCCCGACGACCTGCCCTGGGCCCATGCATATTCCGTCAACCATGAACGCAACTCGCATGCCGAGACTTTGACCCTGAACGATGTCTGTAAGTTGTTTACTGATAACTGATTACTGCTTGTGAAAGAAGTTGCTATAGCCACATGGTCTTGCAATCTGCCAAGAGGAGACACGCACGATCCGGCCGTCCGCGCCACGGCCACGGTCCACCCCGGGGCTTCCCCAAGCGGGGACTCGCCAAGCGGACGGCCAGGGGGAATGTGGGCGAGCTGTATCTGGCCGACATCGGCGTGCCGCCCTCGGTGTATCAGCGGTTGGGGCCGGCGATCGAGTCGCCCTTTGGGCGGGCGGACGTTGTTAGGGTGGGACGGTGAGAAAGGCGGGGGCAGCGAGGGCAGCGAGGGCAGCGAGGGCAGCGGGGGCGGTGGGGCAGTGCGCCCTCAAGCCGCGGTCGTGATGTGGGCCAGCGCAAACGCATCAATCATCCACCGGCCTTCGCCGATCAACTGCCCTCGCTCTCATAGATCGTCGTGCCGGGAAAGGTGAGGGCGAAGCCGTACCAGCGGGTGAACAGCTGAAGCGGTCTCTCCATCTCTAGGCGCAGACCGTCCGCGCCGTAGAGCACGCCGTCTCGTACCATTCCGACTCCGCCAAGGTCGAGGCCCGTGTCAGTCGGCGTGGCGGCTGCTGCGTCGGCGTATAGTGCCGCCATGGTGTACGACTCCGACTCCAGGTAGACCACCACGGTTCGGCCGGCCAGCGTGTCCACCACCACGCCACCCGCGTCCCGCAGCGATTCCATTGGGTAATACCGCGCCGTCGATCCGGTCCAAATGCCCAAGCCGATCTCCATGGTGGGCCGTCTGGTGTCTTGTTCGACGATGGTGGCCTGAAAGCCTGGGCTCAGTTGGCGGGTCTGTCCCGATCCCGGCGCCATCATGCCGCCCCGTCCGCGGACCGGACGTTCCGAAATGGCTACGTCGATGTCGGGATACGCCTCGAGGACTTGCTCGACGTTGGTGTGGAGCAGGTTGTACACGGGCAGGGAGGTACCCTGCAGCGATCCGTACACCGACTTCCCGGTGATGTGGTTCCACAGCGAGCCCGTTTCTTCATCTTCCATGAGCGAGAGACCGTCATACAGCCCTCGCGCCCGAAAATGGTGGACCGCGCCATCGATGATCGGGGTCATACTGACCCCGGTGTTGCACACCACTCAGAAGGACACCATCCACGGCTCGCCGGCGATGTCGCCCTGGGCCACGTGGTGGTAGGCCATCTGGTCGGTGAGGAGCGCCAGCCGGCCCGCGGCGTGTTCCATCACCAGCAGTCGAGTCTCGGAGTCGACTACGCCTGCCTCCAGGGCTTGGCGCAACGACTGCGTCTGGCTCACCCGGAACGGCTCGAACCTCGACCCGGCGCCCACCCGGGCTCGGTTGATGTCGAACTCGGGCTCCTGAGCAGCAGCTGGCTCTGCGGCGCTCCCCGAAACCGCCACCGCCAACATCCCGAAAATCAAGTTTCTCATGTGGTCTCTCCCTGATCCCATAACACCGTCCCCATCGAAGTGTTCCATACCCATGCTACTCCACTATACGCCGGACGGGGGACAGACGTTCAGGTAACAGCGGGGGAGCTGACAGCGGGGGCAGATGACAGCGAGGGCAGCGAGGGCAGCGGGAGCAGCGGGGGCAGTCACTGCGCACTGCGACCTGCGCGCTCCAACATGTAAATCTACCTTGACATTAAGTATAGTATACTTTACGTTGGGCCATGAGCCCACAGCACGAGGTCAGCAACCAGGTACGGCGCCACCGGCGGCAGCTCGACGGCATGACCCAGCAGGAGTTGGCCGATCGGGTGGGGGTTACCCGGCAGACGATCCTCTCCATAGAAAGGGGCCGGTACAACCCTTCGGTTGGTCTGGCGCTGCGACTGGCGGAGACGTTTGGCGTCACGGTGGAGGCGTTGTTCGAGATCGATCGGAGGGAAACACCGCCAGCCGCCGGCCCCGCCTGACCGGCATCCTGCTCCTTGGGGTAGCCGCGGCCTTCCTGGTGATAACCGCTCCCACCGGTTCTTCCCTCAACTTGCCGGCCATACTGGTCACGGACGCGCTACTCGTCATGCCACTGCTCGCTTCCGCTATCGCGCTGCTTCATGACAGCGGGGGCAGGTGACAGCGAGGGCAGTTGATAGGTGATTCTTGATACTTGATTCTTGAATCTTGAAGTATTTGC
>CAJVYZ010000081.1 GCA_913009915.1 uncultured Gemmatimonadota bacterium
ACTGGAGTTCAGACGTGTGCTCTTCCGATCTCTGGATGATGTCGGTAAATTTTACATCCCTGGGGGGCCGATCGAGCCTCCGACCACTCCCGATGTGAGGGAAGAGCCCCCCCCGCAAACATAACTCTATGTTACGCCGTGGCTTTCTGAAGAATCGGGTCGGATAGAGTTGTGCCTGGATGATGTCGGTGAATTTTACATTTTACCCGCCCCGGATGCCTGTCGGAGAAGAATTTATACGTATCCGATTGTTTATGCGTTGAAATTTTCGATTGGCGCGTTTTTTGCTTTAACTTCTGGGGCGGTGGGTGTCTGGGCGGTTCGCGACCCATCGACCGAGGGACCAATCGCCACGGATACGGCGTTTTCGAGACCCTCTTCTACCTGCAGACGGAGGAGTAATCACATGAAATCCAGAAAAGGCACGAAATGCGTATTGGCGGTTGCGGTCCTCGCCGCCCTCGGCACGGCGGGCGCCGTGACGACCACCGCATCGGCGAACGTGATCGCCGACGGGACTTACAACATGGTGATCAACACCACACCAACCTTCGCCGTCGGCAGCACCATCTATAACAACGTTGGCAGCGCTGGCGCGTGGAATTCGAGCTTTACCTTCGGCGGCAACGCCCCATCCGGTTCCTCCCAGGCCATGACCGACAACGGCACGTCCGTTCCCTCGAACGGCGGCAACCACGGTTCCGGGATCGCCGGCGACGGCTGGGCGGGGATCATCGGCATCGACGTAACCGGCAGTACCTTTACGGTCAACGGCGCCAGCAACGTCGCGAGCATGAGCGGGACGATCAACCAGACCTCAGGGGACATGACCTTCAACCCCACCGGTCGGCTCGGTACGGTTAGCGCCTACGCAAGCCTGTATGACGAGGCGTGGAACATCGATAACTGCGACGCATCGAGCAGCACCGGGTGTACGAACAACGGGAACACGGCCTATCAGACCTTCAGCACCGTGAGCGCAACGGCCCTTGCCGGTCCCGGCGGCGCGTCGACCACCATCCACGGAACCCCATTCACCGCCATCACCGACGGCTACCAGGGCACCCTCGTCAGCGGCGGTCAGGTCGGCAGTGCGTTCGGTGGCTTCTTCGGCAACGGGTATTTCGAGGCGTGGAATGTCGATCTGCTGCCGACGGCCACTCCGCACTCCGGCTTTAACGTGGACACCGTTCTCAACACTGCAGGCGGCAATTTCGCACAATACGTGGCACCCGTTCCGATCCCGGCGGCCGCATGGCTGTTCGGATCCGGCCTGATCGGGCTGGTGGGTATCGCGCGACGCAAGAAGTCCAGCTAAGAAACCGCAGGGCCGCGTTGATCCGGCGGTGCAAAGCCGGTCGGACCGCACGGCATCAGGTGTAAACGGGGTGGGCAGTGTTGCCCACCCCGTTTTTTTCCTCGGCGTCAGTTGTGAGGGCCACCTGTCCGACACGCCGTCCACCCCGTCTGTTGATCCGCGTGGCCGGCATCGACTATAAGACCGTCAAGCGCATCCAACTTCCCGGAAAACTGCGCTATGATGGATAGTGGGTTTGGGCTCCCCCCGGCGGCCGGGCTGGCCTTTCGCGCGGCGGATCCGGAACACGAGCCGCGTCCGTCGGCCGCCGGTTCTCGGCCGGAATCCCTGGACTGCCCGGGCAAACACCCTGATGAGCAAATCACGCCACCCGGCCACGTCCCGCCCCGGATTCGGCAATTCGGACAGGGAAAAGGCCGCGCCGGCTGCCAACGCCGCCACCCGCCGGCTGGCCGGCGCACGCACCCGCTACGCGGAAGAGTGGAGCGCCGGCAACGCACGGCGATTTTCGGCGGATGGGCTCTACCGGTGGATGGCACGCGCCCTCCCGGGTGAAACCACGGTGCTGGAAGTCGGTATTGGAGACGGCAGCGGCACCATCGCGCTGCTCGAAGCGGGCCATGCGGTCATCAGCGTGGACGAGAATCCCGCGTGTCTGCGGCTCGCCGAACGCCGGCTGCTGAGCGCAGGCGCGCAGGTCGCCTACGAAACACGAGAAATCGCACAACCCGATGGGATCCGCTATCGGATACGGTACTCCGCCCCGGCATTGCCGGTACCCGATTGCGGAGCGCTGCTCATCGAAGGCGATATCCTCGATGATCCTGCGCTGATTCACTGGCTCGGGGACGGTTCAGCGGTTGACGCCGTCGTATGCTGGCTGATGGGTACCTATCTTGAACGCGCGCAGAACAGCACCATCGCGCGGCTCGGGATCCGCACCCCCTGGGACTACCGGGCAACGGTGCACCGCAGCGTGTGCGGCGTGGCCGACACGATCCTCCCGAGCGATGGGATCCTCCACTTCGTGGACCGCGGCGACGTACCCGAATCGGAGGCTGGCACCGAGCACTACCGCACTTATTATCGCAGCCAAGCAATGGGTACGGCGCTCACGATGGGACCGCTGGATTATATCCGGTACCACGAACCGGCCCCCGACACCCCCGCAGCCATCCGTCTCACCGCGGCGGAAACCGGCCGGGATCCGGATCGGGCACAAAAAGCGCTCATCTCGGTCATATTCCGGAAACGCTGAGGCACCGATTCCTCGACCGCCTTGAGACGGTAGGTCATTATGAGTTGCGGATCGACGGCGGAAACCGCGGTGCGTTGCCCGAAATGGGCCCCCTACCGATTCATCGGATCTGTCAGTTCCACGAAATACAGCCTCAAAGGCCCGTTTAAGCTATGACGCACACCGCTACGGTCGTTTTGGTCGATGGAGTACGGGTCGCCGTCCCGGACTCGCTAAATCTCATTACGCCTTACGTACTGTTGGAACAGCACGACTGGTTCGAGGACGAAATAAAATTCCTACGCCGGCTATTACAGGCGGGACAGAAAGTCATCGATATCGGCGCCAACCATGGCGTCTACGCGCTGTCTATGGCACACGCGGTGGGACCAACGGGCTACGTGTGGGCCTTCGAGCCGGCAAGAGAGACCGCGACCCTGCTTGCTGAGGGGATCGCCGCCAATGGCTTCGAGCATGTCACCCTTGAACAGAGTGCACTATCGAGTGACTGTGGCACAGCCCAGTTGTCTCTGAACGCAAATTCGGAATTAAATGCGCTCGTTCACGGCAACTCATCAACGACCGCAAGCGAGACCGTGTCGGTACTTACGCTGGACGAATGCCTGGAACGCTACAACTGGCGGGATATCGACTTCGTGAAAATCGACGCGGAAGGGGAGAAACTCAACATATTGAAAGGTGGAGGACGTTTTTTCTCCGAACTGTCGCCGCTCGTTCAGTATGAGATCAGGGCCGGCGCGGACCTGCACCTGGAATTGGTGCAGCAGTTCGCCGCTTTGGGCTATCGCTCCTACCGGCTTGTGCCCGGACTGGACGCGCTGGTCCCGTTCGATTCCGAGTCGCCACCCGATGGATACCTGTTAAATCTGTTCTGCTGCAAGCAGAACCGCGTCGAACAGTATTCCGGCATGGGATTTCTTGTCGATCGTCAATCCACCCATCCGGATGCCAGAGCCAATCCGGTTTTCGGTATTCATAAGCGGGCTATGGAGCAAGCGGAATACGATTGGCATCATACGATTGCATGCATGCCATACGGAACCCGACTTGCCGATCTTTGGGAACGAACAATGACGACAGGGACCCATGCCGATGTGGGTGAAGCGCTATCCCTTTACGCCATGAGCGGCGATTCGTCTCTATCGTCTGGTGAACGCTTCAGTGCACTAGACGCCTGTCTAAACTTGATAACGCGATTATGCGAGCAACAAGCACCGCCTACGCGCTTGGCAACCCTGGCCCGCGTGGCATGCGACTATGGTGCGCGCTCAGTCGCCGTAAACGCCCTGCGACAACTCGCGGACGCAATCCTCAAGGAGAATGGAATAAATCTGCGTGAGCCGTTCCTCGCGCCGGGGAGGCGGTTCGATGCCGCCCCCCCCGGGGACGCCATCGGGAACTGGGTTCTGGCAGCGGTTCTGGAGGCACTCGAACGACTGGGATCCTTTTCATCATTTTATACCGGACCCTCGGCTCAGAGGCGGCTGGAGGTTATCCGCGATCTGGGCTTCGGCAGCGCCGAAATGGGGCGCCGCCTGGATTTGCTGCAGAGACGCTTTGGCGGAGACCGGACGTTATAGCGGGCCCATGATCATCAGGAGCGGTACGTTGAGCCGCCGTCCCCGGGCCCCGCGCTCGAGTCACTCGCGTTGGGCGCACCACTTCCGCCACATTTCGCGATAAGCCTGTTCCACCTCGCGCGCAAAGCCAGGCGCGTTGCACAGTGGGGAAGCGGACACACGGACGCGCATCTCCGCCCGCAGCCGGGCAAGGCCGCCTCGGTCGTTCGCCCAGCGCGCGGCACGAACAGCATAGTCATCGGTATCGGCGGCGATGAAATCCGTGAGACCCACTTGCGACAGCAGGCTCACCCCCACCCGGCCTGCATGCACGCGGCCCGCCAGGGTGACAACGGGAACCCCCATCCACAAACTCTCGCAGGTCGTGGTGGTACCGTTATAGGGGAACGTGTCGAGCGCCAGGTCGACTCGATCGTAGAGCGCCAGATGCTCCGCCGGATCCGACACCCACCCGATCATTTCCAAACGGTCAGACGCTATCCCCTCTTTCGCAAAGAATTCCCGGTATCGGTCACGGCTCGCGGGATCACGCAGTACGGTGTTTTTCAATATCAGGCGCGAGCCCGGTACGGCGCGCAGTATGGCAGCCCATGCCGCAAGTACGCTTGCATTCATTTTTGTCAAGGCATTGAACGAACCAAAAGTCACGTAATCGTTGCTTTCCGCCGGCATGGGCGCAACGGGAGGCGCCTCCACCGGAGGCCGATAGCAGAGAAAACCGCGCGGCAACCTGACGAGCGTTTCCGTGTGCAGATGCTCGGTCTGACCGTGGGGATCGGCCCAGGCGTCGGTCAGACGATAGTCCACAGTAGAAAGGCCGGTAGTGTTTGGATAACCCAGATAAGTCACCTGAATCGGCGCGGGCTTGCGGGCCAGGACCAGAAGCCTGTTTTCGCCGGTATGGCCGGCGAGATCGACCAGGATGTCGATGCCGTCTGCTCGGATCAGTTCCGCCGCCTGTTCGTGCGATAAATGGGTGATCGGACGCCACTGTGCCGCCAATTCCTGAATCCGCACCGTGACGGTATCGGACTGGCCCAAATCGGCATAGCAGAAAGTTTCGATCGCAGCCGGACTATGCGCGGCCAACAAGGGTTCGATAAAATAAGCTACTGAATGCCGGTTAAAATTCGGAGATAGGTATCCGATACGCAGGCGGCGCTCGGGGTCGGGCGTACAGGTGAACGAAAGCGCCTCGGGTGAAGCGGCGCCGACTCGCGCAGCCCAGCGCCGGTGCTCGACCGATATTTCGTCGGGTGCGTGTTCCGTGCTGTAGTTCAGCGCAAACAAAAGGTTATTGTGGGCGTCGACGTAGTCGGGTTGCCAGCGCAGCGCCTCCCGATAATTGGCGAGTGCCGCCTCGTGCAGACCCTGATCGTTGAGCGTGTTGGCGAGATTGTAGAGGATACCCGAGTTGCACGGCTGGATACGCAGTGCCGCCCGGTAACTTTCCGCCGCTTCGGCATATCTCCCCTGAAGCCTCAAGGAATTTCCCAGATTGTAGTGAGCATCGGCGTTCTGCGGCTGCCGGCGCAACGCCTCCTGAAAGCAGGAAACCGCTTCGTCGAGATCGCCGCTGGCTTGCAGGAGCGTACCGAGATTGATGTAGACGGCCAAGTAGTTGGGATCGAGCCGCAGGACTTCGCGGTAAGAAGCAACGGCTTCATCCGGTCGCCTCTGCTGCACCAGTGCCTGTGCCAGATTGTAATGCGTGTCGGGGTGATTCGGCCTGAGGGCGATCGCTTGGCGACAGCAGACGATCGCCTCGCCAAATGAACCCGACATCCCGTGAACGGCGCCCAGCAGGAACCACGCTTCGTCGTCGCGCGGATTCATACGACAGATTTCCGTGTAAAGCGCTTTGGCTTCGTTTAGCCGGTTGGCCTGTACCATGGATAGCGCTTCTTTCTTGCGGGTATCCAACAAGGCTCTGCTCAATTTGGTAGTCACCCGAATGAACCGACGTTTCCACTGAATCCAGGAAAAGAATCGCACAACGTTCCACCGGTGCTCGTACCGGCGCACACGATGTCCGTCCTGCGCCTTGTGTTTCTTCCGGTTCCGGTGATGCGCGGCTCATCGCGATCGCAGACACGATCACCGATCAGGTTTTGCGGCTTCGCCTTGATCTCCTGGCAGTCAAAGCCCCGCTGCACCGGGGGCACTTCATGATGATTCGCCGCGTGCGTGCTGACTACCGCCGGCAACCCGTGACGATCGGCGATTTTACGGATTTGCAAGCCCTTGCAAATCCGCGGCGGGCCGATCTCCCCACCGCCTGTTGCGGAACCGGCTTCGCACCGCACGCCGGGATCGATTCGGCCCAGGCGAAAAACTGCACCTAGCCACCGCGCTGCGCGCACCGACATCACTCCCGACCACTCCTCGCCGGGCACTCGCACCAGCGTCGCCACACGCCCCGATACACGCCCTCCAGCCGCTGCACAAGCCCATACGCATCACACAGATTCGAGTCAGCCATCCGTGATCTCAGGTCTTCACGCAAGCGGGTGAGGCGGTCCACATCCGCCGCATGCCGCACGCCTTGCTCCACATAACTGCCGGTGTCCGATGCGATCCACTCTTCGAGTCCTACCTGACTCAGCAGGCTGACCCCCATCCGCCCGGCATGTGTTCGCCCGCTCAGCGCAAGCACCGGCACACCCATCCATAGCGCCTCGCAGGTCGTCGTGGTTCCGTTATAGGGAAACGGGTCCAACGCGATGTCGATCTCCTGGTAGCTCCGCAGGTGATCCGCCTTCCGCGGCAGGTATCCGAGCCCTTCGATCCGTTCTCCGCCGACACCGTGCGCCATGAATTGCTCGCGCAAGCGGCCCATCGCATACTCGTCCGACAATGAGCGGTATTTGATCCGCAGGCGGGAGTCCGGAGTCGCCCGCATGAGTTCCGCCCAAACCGCCACGACCTGCGGCGTGATCTTAGCAATGTTGTTGTAAGAGCCGAAGGTGATAAATCCCTTCCGGATTACAGGCGGGGGCCCCGGACTCTCCACTCCCTGTGGCCCCTCATAACATAGGAACCCCCCGGAGATCCTCAAGAGCTCTTCCGTATGATACCCCTCGGTCATACCGGGAGGATCCGCCCAGGCGTCGGTGATCCGGTAGTCCATCGCCTCCAGCCCGGTGGTATTAGGGTAGCCCAGATAGGTAATCTGAACCGGTGCCGGACGTCGCGCAAACACCAGCAGCCGGTGTTTACCGGAATGCCCGGCGAGGTCGACCAGTAGGTCGATCTCATCCGCCGCGACGAGATCGGCCGCGGCATCGTCGGCGATGTGTGCGATTTCACACCAGCCGTCGGATAGCTCGCGTATCCGCTCCGTGACCTCGTCCGGCTGCAATACGTTGCTGTAGCAATAGATCCGGAACCGTTCCCGATCATGGTATTTCAGCAGCGGCACCAGGAACTGCGCGACTGCGTGATTCCTGAAGTCCGGCGACACGTAACCCACCCGAAGGACACGGTCCGGATCCGGAGAATTGGCATATTCGGATCGCCGGGGAAGTCCGTCCGCGTACAATGCCCCCCATCTGCGGTGCTCGGCAGCGATCGTCTGCGGATCGGTATTCGGATCGTAGTTCAGCGCCAACAGCAGGTTGCTGAAGGTCACCGGTTGGCTTGGATCGATCTCAGTCGCGAATCGCCAGGAGGAAATGGCCTTTTCGATGTTGCCGAGATCATAGTACGTCGCGGCCAGATGATGATGGGCCTGGAAGCAACGGGGATCGATATCGAGCGCCCGCCGGTACGCCTCCGCTGCGGCCTGCAGCTTGATTTGGCCTTGCAGCGACTTGCCAAGCGCCGCCCACATGAGCGCCTGTCCCGGCCAAGCCTTAACCGCCTGTCGCAACAGCGTCTCGGCCTCGGAAAACCGATCCAGATCGAGCAGCGCCCCCGCCAGACCTTGGGCCGCGTCCAGGCACCCCGGCTGCGAGCGCAATGCAGCGGAGAAGTGCACGGCCGCCTCGTCAAAGTGTTTCCGCGCCAACTGCACTTGGCCAAGGCCGCAATGACCATCAACTTCGTTCGGGAACCGCTGTAGCAGCACCTCGAAGCATTCCATCGCCTCCCGTAACCGTCCCGCCCCCAGCAGCAACGCCCCCAGATTGACGTAAGCCTTGACGTACGCTGGATCGAGCGCAAGCACTTTCCGGTAACATGCCATCGCCTCCTCGGCCTGCCCAAGTCCGCGGTACACCTGCCCGAGATTGTAGTGGGCATCCGGATGGGTCGGAACCAGCGCAACGGCGCGCTTGCCGTACTTGATCGCAGCGGCCAAGTCGCCGAGCTGCCCGCAGGCCGCCGCCAGCAGGAACCAGCTCTCACCGTCGCGCGGATCGCGCCTGACGAGTACCTCGTATGCCCCCCTCGCCTCGACCAGCTTACCGGCCTCCAGGAGCCTGCACGCCTGGGGACGGCGGACTAAACCCGTCTTGCGCGCGTTATGCCGCGACCCGGCATTCACAGGCAGCTAAAACCTCCAATCGGTCCAAGAGTCACCACCCGCGCACCTCGCCCGGCGCGGGATCGCGCGGACTTATCCAGATACACCCTAGCCCAGGCTGCAACGACTTGACAAGCGATAACCCAGAGCCCACCGGACCACAGGGTCAGGCTTGACATATGGGTATTCGTTGCCCGGAGAGAGGGAAGGCTTGGCTATCGACGGCATCCAACCGTCCCCCTTGAAACCGCATCTCCAGGAGCGGCGACACCTCGGAAGACGCGGCTCCGAGACCGGCGAGCCGGGCCACGACACCACGGGATCGCGTAGGGCGGGGCGAGCCCCGCCGGCAACGCCGGATTATTCCGTAGCGTCCGCC
>CAJVYZ010000082.1 GCA_913009915.1 uncultured Gemmatimonadota bacterium
GTCCGGGCGCCGATGGCCGCCCGCACGTCCCGCTTGTAGAGGATGACGTGGGCCGAGGTGACGACCGCGAGGGCGAACGCGGCCAGGGACACGACCCAGGGCCATGAAGATTTGATAAAATCTGTCACAAGGCTCTATGAAGTTGCGGGATCTGGCATCCGGACGATTCTATCGGCCACCGGCACCTCCACCACGTGGGTGAGCCCAGTCGCACTGGGTTTGCGCGCAACCGGAGGAATCGCTAACGGGGATTATACGGAGACCTGGGTCCGTAGTCGACCCCGCGTGGATGGGTAACACTGCCAATACCGCCGCTAGCCATCGGGTAGTAATGATGGTCCGTCATTCGTGCGTGCCCTCAGTACACTACGCCCCGAGACGGAATCATGATCAGCTACCTCAAGCATCCATCGACATGGCAGCGGACACGGTTGGCGTTGTCGCTCGCCGTGCTCGCGGCGGTCCCTACCGCCGCCCTGGCGCAGCAAGACACGACCGCAGCCCCCATCGAGCTCGAACCGATCACGGTCACGGCCACCCGAACCCCCCAGCAGGTATTCAACACGGCCAATCCGGTGTTCGTGGTCGATACGGCCGGAATCCGACGGCAGACACCCAACACGGCGGCCGATCTGTTCCGGCTCCTCCCGGGGCTCGACATCACCGGGGTCGGCCCCAACCAGATCCGACCCATCATCCGTGGCCAGCGGGGACAGCGCATCCTCCTGCTGGAGAACGGGTTGCGGCTCAACAACGCCCGGCGGCAGCAGGACTTCGGTGAACTTCCCGCCCTGGTCGATGTCAACGAAATCGACCGCGTGGAGGTCGTCCGAGGCCCGCTCTCGGTCCTCTACGGCACCGACGCCATCGGCGGCGCCGTCAATCTGATCAAGCGTACCTACCCGAGCGCGGCCAATGAAGGCGTTCATGGCCAGGTGTCGTTCCTGGCAAGTGGCCGTGACGATCAGGTACGCCCCAACGGAGCCATCTCGTGGCGCGGGGGTAAGGTCGGGGTTCAGGCCAGCGCCACCTATCGCAATGCCCAGCCGTACACTGCTCCCGGGGGAACCTTCGGCGCCATAACGTTGCCGGGAGAGACAACGGTGTTCGATACCGGTGTCCAGGACGAGAGTTATCTACTCGGGCTCGGTGTCGACCTCAGTGAACGACACGCGGTCTACGGCGAGGCCACATACTATCAAGCGCGTGACGCCGGGTTCGGACGAATCGACGAAGCCCTGTTTGGTCCGGGGACGCCCTTCATCCAGATTCTCTATCCCAACCAGGAGGTCTCCCGCTTCACTCTCGGGTATGACGGGAAGGGGTTGGACTGGGGCATCGCCGACCGCGCCGGCGTAAAAGTCTACTACGGGCGCAACCAGCGGGATCTCGACTTCAACGTGTTCGTTCCGTTCGGCCCAGGGGCGGGGCTTGCGCTAACCCAGGATGGTTTCACCGACGTCAAGACGGCCGGCGCCCGGCTGGAGGCCATGAAGGTCGTCGGCGGACGCCACCTGGTGACGTACGGGCTGGATCTCTTCCGGGACCACAGCGACAACACCCTCGTCTCCACCACGATTTTCATCGGCGGCGGGCCGCCACCGTCGACTGACTCGACACCGTCGGTCCCCAATGCCACCTATCGCAGTGCCGGTGCTTTCGTCCAGGGAGAATTTCATCTTGGCGATCGGTTCACGACTGTCCTGGGCCTTCGTGGGCAAGAGGTGCGAGCCAAGACTCGGGAAACTCCGGGGTTGACCGAGCCGCAGATCGAGAGTGTGGATCGCACCGTCGTTGGCTCAGCCAACCTCCTGTTCGCCGTGACTCGTGAACTCAACCTGATCGGGGCCGTCGGCCGTGGGTTTCGGGCACCCAATATCGTGGAATTGTTTTTCAACGGCTTCACACCAGAAGGCCAAGCGTTCCAGCAGCCCAACCCGGACCTCGAGGCCGAGACCAGCGTCAACGTCGACGTCGGATTTAAATGGCGGCGGCGGAACCTGTATCTGGAGGCGTTCGCCTACCAGAACACCATCCGTAACGGCATCCGCATCGCCGCCACGGGCGACACCACGTCGAGCGGGTTCCCCGTGTTGCAGAACGTCAACGTCGAGCAGCTCCGTTTCCGCGGTGTGGAAGTCATGGCTCAGGTGGGACTGGGAGCCGGGTTCTGGGTCGAGGGCAACTACGCCCATCAGTCGTCCAAAGACGTCGACGATCCCGCCAACCCGGTCGGCGATTCCTATTCCGACAAGGTCGTTGGGGAGCTGAGTTACCGACGCCCGAGCGGTCGGTTCATGCTGGCCTATCGTATCCGCCACAACGGCGAACAGAAGGACAACGTTCCGGCGGGGAGCGTCATCGGCCCAGTGCTGCCGGCGTTCACCGTGCACGAAGTGTACGGCTCGCTGCGACTGCCGGATGTGGCGAGGACGCGGAACACTGTGAGCCTCACGGTGCGAAACCTGACGAATACCCTGTACGCCGAGTTCGCCAACACGACGGGGCTGTTCCGTCCCGATCCCGGGCGCAACGTCATCGTCACCTGGACGACCGCCTTCTAGCGACCTCGGTCGCCTTTACAAGGAGCACGATCATGCGGAGTGCAGTCCACTACATCCCAATCGCGACCACCGTGTTCGCCCTGGCGTTCGCCATCGTGGTGTTGCGCGGTTGGCGCCGCGAGCCGGGCAAACTCCACCTGGCCTGGTGGGGATTTGGGTTGCTCATGTACGGCCTGGGGACCCTCACCGAATCGTTGACCACCCTCTTCGGCTGGCAAGAGGGTGTGTTCCGGATGTGGTACATCTCGGGAGCGCTGCTGGGAGGCGCCCCCCTCGCCCAGGGCACCATATATCTCCTCCTGCGCCGGCGAACGGCGAACATCCTGACGGCCCTGCTGGTGCCCGTCATCACCACAGCAGCCGTGTGCGTCCTCCTCAGCCCGATCAACCACGCCGCCGTCGAGCCGTACCGGCTCTCGGGAGCCGCGCTCGAGTGGCACTGGGTGCGCCTGTTCAGTCCGTTCATCAACTTGTACGCGGCCACGTTCCTCATCGGGGGCGCGCTGGTGTCCGCCTGGCGCTACCGCACCCAAGCGGCCATGCGCCACCGATATCTTGGCAACATCGCCATCGCCATCGGCGCCTTGCTTCCGGGGATCGGGGGTACCTTCACCCGGTTTGGCTACGTAGAGGTTCTCTACGTCACCGAGTTCCTCGGATTGGCCCTCATTTGGCTGGGATATCAGACGATCGTGCGGGGCGGGCAGCGAGCAGTACCAGCACCATCACTCAACAGGGCGCCTTCGCCGGCTCCCACGACAAGCGCCTAGCCAGGTACCACCAGCGGTACAGCAAACAACGACACCACGTCGGCCATCTCGTCCTGCCGGTCATGGCGAGACGGCCGTCGTCGAGCGTTCCTTCGGCCGTCCCGTACAACACCGCGGCGTTCGACCCACGCCGGTTGGCGGTTGTGCCATCATCCCATGAAGCAATTTTCACAGCGATCTCACCGAGACTTACGTCCCGGTGATGCAGGCTTCCGGCGTGGATCAGGCCGGAGTCGCCATGAGCAAGCATGAAATAGCACTACCACGGTCATTTTCCCCAGGCCTCGGCTTGACGATCTCGATGGGGGAGGGGTAACTAGTAGGCGGCACTCAGTAATCAGTGAGCAGTAGGCAATGCCCGGCAGCCAGAGGGACCCAGGCCAGCCTATCACGCGCACGACGTACCACGCACGACGCACCCCGAAAAGGATTACATGTCACGATCGCTCATCCTTCTCCTGTGCTGCACGGCGATGGCCTGCGGCGAGGGTGCGCCCCAGGCTTCGGCGCGCATTGTGCTCGACGGCCGGTTCGCCGATTGGGAACCGGTTGCGCCGATCGGCGGCGATGAGTTGGATCCAGGGACCGGGGCCGGCCTGGGACGGTTGTGGGTCACCAACGACGAGTACTCCCTCCTGGTGCGGTTCCAAGTGATGCCGGAACTGAGCCTCCAGGCGGACAACGATCTCGAGTTGTGTCTGGACAGCGACAACGACGCTACCACGGGTCGTTCGGTCCACGGCATCGGCGCCGAATTGTGCTGGCGCTTCGGCGACCGGCGAGGGACGTTCGTGAGCGCCGCCGGGGACACCGAGGTCGAGCACCAGCACGTTGGCCTGGTCACCGCGCCGACGGTAACGGGCACGGAATTCGAAATCGGCCTGGCCCTCGACGCCCAACCCGCTGGGGTGCCGTTGTTCCCGGGCGACACCGTGGGCCTGGTCTTGCTGGACGGGGCCAGCGGGGCGGTGGTACCAGCGGCACCGGGAGGGGCGCGGTACCAGCTGCGCGGCGACTCCCCTCCCCCGCTCGCGCCGATCGACATCGCCCGATACGACGCCAGCCATGTCCGGCTGCTGAGCTACAACCTCAACAACCACCTGACCGATCCGGAACGGCGGACGGCCCTGGCGCGCATCCTCAACGCCGTCGACGCCGACGTCATTCTGCTCCAGGAGGTTAGAGACACCCCGACCGAGGAGGCGGTCGCCTACGTGCTGGCGCTGCTCGACCGCGGCCAAGACACGTGGTACACTGCCAAGGTCGGGGGCGAGAACACGGTGATTCTGAGTTCCTTTCCCATCCTGCGGGCTGATTCGCTGGGGGACAGCGGCGGCTTGCTGTTGCGGCTGGGCGAGGGCGAGGGCAGCGGGGGCAGCGAGGGCAGCGAGGGCAGCGAGGGCAGCGAGGGCAGCGAGGGCAGCGAGGGCAGCGAGGGGCAGGATTTGCTCTTGCTGGTAGCGTTGTCAATGCCGTGTTGTGACGAATCGCAGCGTCGGGCGGCGGAAGCGGACCTCATTGCCGGTTATGTGCGGGATGCCAAGTCGGGGGCCGGCGAGTTTGGGGTTCCCGAGGGCACGCCCATCGTGCTGATGGGTGACGCCAACCTGGTGGGGCTGGTGCGAGACCGGCGCACGCTGCAATACGGTGAGATCGTCGATACGATAAACCACGGGCCGGGCGCGCTTCCCGACTGGGACGACACACCGCTCGCCGATCTCGTGCCGCGCCTTACCCACCGGCCGCAAGCATTCACCTGGCACGGCGAAGACTTCCCGCCGGGCCGATTGGATTATGTGTTGTACAGCGATGCGGTGCTGGACCTCGGCAACCGGTTCGTGTTGTACACGCCGTCGCTGCCGCAGGAGACGCTGGAGGATTGGAGACTGGCAGTAGAGGATACCGACGTGGTAACGGATCACCTACCGGTGGTGGCAGATCTGATCTTGCGAGGGAATAGTGAGCAGTGAACAGTGTATGGGAACCCATGAGCCTTCGACCGACGACCGCCCCTTATGACACCACCTGATCGCATTACCCCAATCGTGGTCTGGCACAACCTGGTGGCCGGGCTCACGGTGAGTTTCGTGGCCATCAGCCTGGGCGCCGCCTTCGGCATCCTCTCCGGTCGCGGGGCGTTCGCCGGTATCATCTCGGCCGGCATCATAGCGTTCATCACGGCGGCGTTGGGTGGCACGCGGGTGCAGACGTCGGGCCCGACGGCGCCGATGACGGCGGTGTCGGCCGTGGTGATCGCCTTTGCCTACGACCAGCTGCTGGCCCGCGTTCCCGGGGCCAACTCGGAACAGTTCATCGACCTGGTCCTGATCCTGACCGGCATCGTCATGGTGCTGATGGCGATCTTTCGATTGGGCCGGTTCATCCAGCATGTCCCCAAGGTGGTCGTCTCGGGCTTCATGAACGGCATCGCCATTCTCATTTGGGTGGACCAACTACGGAAACTCGCCGGGCTGGGCGGGGAGACAGCATTCGGCGGCGATCACACGGCCAACATCGTGTTGGCCGGTGTGACCTTTGCGTTGGTCATGGGCCTGCCGTACGTCATTCGGCGCTACGCCAAGGCCGTGGCTGGGTTCCTGCCGGCGACGTTGCTCACCATCATCGGAGTCACCGCGGTGGCCAACGGACTCCGACTCGACGTCGAACTGGTGAGCTTGGGCACCACGCTCACATCCATCGCCGGCCTGCGCACCATGGTGGCGAGTCACATCCCGACGGAATGGTCGGCCCAAGTGATCATGCTGGCGCTCCCCTTCGCGCTGCAGCTCGCCATGTTGGGCTACCTGGACACCCTGCTCACCTCACTGGTGGTCGACAAACTCAACGGTGAGGAAACCCGGAAGGACAAGGAACTGGTGGCCCAGGGCGTCGCCAACGGTGCCGTGGCCTTCGTGGGCGGCATTCCGGGAGCCCAGGCCACCATCCGGTCGGTGCTCATCCTCAAGGAAGGCGCCACCCTCAGACTGGCCGGCATCATGGTGGGAGTGTTCGTGCTAGTGGAGATGGTGCTGTTTCAACAGTGGATCAGCCTCATCCCCAACGCGGTGTTTGCCGGCTTGCTGTTCAAGGTGGGCTGGGACGTGTTCGATTGGTTGCCGGTTCGGCGCTACACCGGCGCCCGATTGGACGAGGTTGGACTATCGAGCGCCTGGCTGAGACAGCCGCTCGATCCTCCTCTGACCGTGACCCATACCGAGGTGTTGTTCATCGTCGGCACCACGGTAGCCACCATCGTGTGGGACCTCAACGTGGCGGTGATCGGCTTCGTCAGCCTGTTCTATCTGGTGCGGCAATTCAGGCCACTGAGAGATCTCGAGATCGAAACGGCCTTTGCCGACGAGGAGTAGGGGAGTGGCTTGTGGCTGGTGGCAAGTGGCGTGTGGCTTGGAGCAAGTAGTTGTCAGCCCCAGGCACGGCATCACCAGCCACCAGCCACCAGCCACTAGCCACTAGCCACTAGCCACCCGCCACCCGCCACCAGCTGCTTCACGTAATACCGATTACACGCAAAATGCCCAGTATTCCCCATCCGCTCGTCGATCGCCACAAACCCGTTGGCCTCATATAGCGCCTGAGCCTGGGACATGTGACCCAGGGTCTCCAGGTAGCATCGCAGGTAGCCCAGGTCCTTGGCGGCTTGGAGGCAACGCTCGAGCAGTCGCCGGCCCATGCCGAGTCCCCGCACTTCCGGGAGGAGGTACATCTTGCGCAGTTCGCAGGTGTCGGGATTGGCGCCGTCCAAAGGCCCCACTCCTCCCCCACCGACCACTCTGAGCCCGTTGCTGATCACGAAATAGGCAGCTCGCTCTCCGCTGTAGGCGCCGGCCATGTCGTCCACTTCGGGGTCGTTGATCGAGTACCCCTCGCCCACGGCTTCGAATTCCCCCATGACGCTCCGGATGATGCGGGCCATAGCGGGGCTGTCGGCCGGCTCGATGGGCCTGATCGTCAGCTCTTGCTGCCGGCGTGAGCGGGACAGCGCCTTGGCATAGAGCGACAATCCCTCCACCACCGTCCGTCGCTGTTCCGGCCCCAGTAGTGCCAGGGCTGCCGCCACCTGGGCATTGGACTCCTGGTCGATCCGGGCCAGGTGCAATTGGCCCTTCGGTGTCAGCACCAACGGCTTCAAGCGCTGGTCCCCCCGGTCCTCTCCCACCGCCACCAAACCACGGTCCGCCAACCGCGCCACCACTCGGCTGACGGTTGATTTGTCCAAGGCCAACCGCTGGCTCAATTCCCCGGCCGTCAGGTGGCCGGTCCGGCCTATTTCAATGAGGGTGTGACACTCGGTTGGGCTGCAGTCGCTCGAAGCCACGGTGGGGCTCAGCAGCCCCAACTCGCGCACCGCGAGCCGAGATGCCTGGCGTAGGGCGGCCACGGCTTGGGGGGGATCCTGGATCATGGTTGCCATATACAACTATATGGTTGCGGCAACCGGAACTCAAGGATGGGCCGGCGATGGGGCGTTCTAAAACGGCTAAGAGGACTAAGAGGGCTAAGAGGGAGAAAAACCTCTTTTCCATCTTAGCCCTCTTAGTCATCTTAGCCGTCGTTCTCCAAAGCTCCTAGAACAGCCCGGATGCCCGACTCTACTTCATCCCCAAGACCGCCCCCATCCTCAGCTTCCCGCCGTCTACCACCACGGTGCCGTCCACCTCCACCGTGGTTCCCGGCAGCTTGGGGTAGATGGAGAAATTCACGTTGTTGGCGCCGCCGGCCCAGGCGTTGTTGCCCACACCCACGGTGACCATACCGGCCGGCACCCACCCGAGCATGTCGCTCCCGGGCGGCACCTGGATGTTGGGATTTATTCCGATATCGACGACGGCGAACTGGTCGCGCCCTTCGCCGGCCACGTCATAGATGGCCTGCACGATTTCCAGTCCCTTGTCCGCCGTCATCGACGCCAGTTTCCCCTCGACGAATTCCAGTCGCAGGCCCTCGATGCGATGTCCCTGGAAGAAGAAGTGATCCGCCACGACGATTCCCTCGGCCGTCCCCGCCAGAGGAGCGGTAAACACCTCTCCTGCCGGGAGCCACACAGTGGTGGCCGCGCCGCCCCAGCCATACATGCCCGGCGACCCCAGCCGTCCGGAGGTCGCCTGATCGACCAGTACCTTCACGCCCAGACCGAAGCCAGCGCCTGGATCGGGCATGGAAATGCGGATGGGGATCAGTTCCGCAGGCAGATGGTTCATCGTCATCAGGTCCACCGTTTTGCGCCCCAGCAGCCGCACACCGTCCAGCACACCGCGGTTGAGCAGCATCTGGCAGAAACGCAGATAGTCGGTGGTGCTGCTCACCAGTCCGCCGCCGCCGGAGAGGAAGACAGGCGGCTGGGCGAAACGGCTGGCAGCGGGCGCCTCCATCAGGATCAGGTCTGTGTCGCTCTGGGGTGTGGCGGCCTGGTCTGCAATCGGCATTCCACTGTTGGGCAGGGTATAACAGGCCGCCAAGCGATCCACCTTTTCCGGCGACACAGAAAAGGCCGTGTCGTGCATCCCCAACGGCCCCAGGATGTGGCGTTCAAAGAATTCGTCCAGGTTCTCGCCGGAGAGCACCTCCACCAGCCGTCCCAGCACATCCGTGGCGTAGCTATAGCGCCAGGCCCGTCCGGGGTGGTAGACCAGGGG
>CAJVYZ010000083.1 GCA_913009915.1 uncultured Gemmatimonadota bacterium
GACTGGAGTTCAGACGTGTGCTCTTCCGATCTGTGTTCCCCGTCGGCAAGGGCTGGGATATCCAGGTCAACGAGTTCGATTTTCGGGACAACGGCGGCGTAGTGTATCAGAAGAATGGCGTCACGGTTACCCACTGGCAGCGTTCCCACGCCAAGGATGGCGCCTCGGCCTATCGGCTCGACTGGAACGGGCTGTGCTTTGTCTGGACAGGAGACGGACGTCCCAGCGAACTCGACGCCCAGTACGCCAAGGGCTGCGACTTATATGTCACCGAAATGCAGCCCGAGTTGGTGGAGATCAGCTCGGGTGTCCAGGGTGTGCCACCGTTCCTGGCCCGATACACTATCGACACCCACCACACACCCAGTTATGGCGCGGGCTACGTTGCCAATCAGGTTCAACCACGCCTGTTCATGACCACCCACATGCCGTTCGATCCCTACCTCAATGAGGAAGCGGTCGCCGAGGTGCGGGAGCACTGGGATGGACCGTTCCACTTTGGCGCACCCGACGGTGTCGTGGTCAACATCACCAAGGAGCAACTCTGGGTGCGCGAAGGCATCTTGCCGGACTATCCCAACAACCGCTCACCGCAGTTCGACTTCACCAACGGACAGCTGGTGGTACCCTTGCCACCGACGAGCCGGGCGGAAATCCAGGAGCCGTTCGTTCGCGAGATGGAGATCGATCCCAGCAAGTACTATCCGGAGGGTTACCACCCTGAGCTACTCGAAGTCTGGCCGGTTGACAGCGACCTGGTGGTTCCGCTCGACATGCTCCCCGAGAATCTGAAGCAGAGCATGGGGGAGGCGTGGCGTCTCAGGATCAAGAATCTCAAAGTGCTCGAGGAACAAAAGAAACCGAAGGAGTAGCCACACTAACTACATCTACCCCAATCAGCCACGGACACTCGTCCGTTGGCTGGTTGGGGGGCCGTGTGGGCGCAGTTCTGTTCTAACGGTGTTCCTCGGTACTATTCCGCTATTCTCGCGCGTCCGACTACGAACCTGAATCATCATTCCCCGGTGCCGGGCCGCTTCCCCGGGTGAATGTGGAGCCGCCTTGCCGGATTAGGCTGCGGCCTGTACTGTCAAGACAGAATGGGCCGAGGGCGCTGGCAAAGCTTCGCGGGCTCAATAACGGGTAGTGCCGAAGCGGCGATCCGCGGTATAATGCAGGATCGGGAGGATGCCCATGAAGTACAAGATCGCCCTGATTTCCTCGGAGGAGGGCTATTCGGTCTCGGTTCCTGGCCTGCCGGGGTGCTGGTCTCAGGGTGCCACGGAAGAAGAAGCGCTCGCCGACATCCACGACGCTATCAAGGACTATCTGCCCGTCGTTCAAGAACAGCTTGGCGACGCCGAGGTTCGCGAGATCGACGTGGCGGTGTAGGTGCCCCGACTCCCGGGCATCAATCACCGCGATGCCGTCCGGGCGCTTGAGAAGGCGGGATTCCGTATCGCCCGCGAGGGCAAGCACATTGTCATGACCGATGGCCGCCGTATTCTCACCCTCCCCCGTGCCAATCCAATCAATGCCTTCACCATGGGTGGGATAGTGCGTGACGCGGGCCTCACTGTTGAGGAATTCAAGAAGCTCGTTTGAGTTCCGGAATCGAATTCCCCGCCCCTAGACAGCTAGCCAATCATCGTGGCACGAATTCAAGAAGACCAGTTCACGCATATGGCAATAGCCCCATCGTCAATCATCTCCCGGTACTCGACCTTCATCACCGCCCCGCTACCCCGCCGCCCCGCAGCCCTGCTTTGGTAGAGGGAAGCATGCGCCCCTGGTCGCGAGTCACTGTCGAGGAGTACCACCGACTCACCCTTCGCGCCCACAGCCTCCTGGCCGACGTGCCGGTGCACGACGTCTGGCGGGTTGCCCTTCCGGGCGGGGGCCCCTCGCGCACCATGCAGGACGTGCGCTCCGTCTTGCAAGCCGCGCGCAGGTCACAGCCTCTGAGCCTTCCGGTTCGTGCGCTGTTCGGACTCCGCAGGTTGCTGGGACGTGTGTTTCGCTGGGATGGACCTGTGTCGGATGCCGAGACATGGTCTTTTCGAACACGGCTAAGCGAGGCTGATCGGCAACAGTCGATGGTGGAGCCGGGCACCCTCGATGGACCGTTTGCCGTGCTGTACGTCCACCGGACCGAGGCTGTCAGTGAGATCCGGAACGCGACCGTCCACGCGTTCCTGGTCTTGGCGCTGGGGCCCGCGCCGGATGGCTATCAGCTCTTCTGGGCCATTCACGTCCTCCCGGTCGGCCATTGGACAAGGCCGTATCTTATCTTGATCGATCCGTTCCGGCGCTGGTTGGTGTATCCGTCGTTGTTGCGCCGCATCCACGAAGCGTGGTCCCGCGAATTCACTCCTGCAGCCTGACCCGACTTCGGCGGGCCGGCGGTGCCAGTGCGGTACGGAAGTGGCACTCGTGAGAACACCGCTCGCAGGCAAGCCGCTGAAGCAACTCGTTGTAGGTTCACCTAACGACGCATGCCGATCTCAAAGACGAGGGCCGACCTCACTGGTCAACTGAACTCGACGTTCACCAAACTCCGTGCTGAACTGGACAACGGCGGACCACGATTGGGCAAGCTACCGTGCGTTGACGACTGGAATGTCAAGGACCTGCTCGCGGTTCGCGTGTGGTGGACCGAGAGCGTCGTGAAGTGGATCGAGACCTGCCTAAGGGGCGCGGTGCCCGTCACGCCAGCAGAGGGGTATCGTGGAACGAGACGCCACGACTGAATGCGGACGTGGTGAAGGCCGCCCGACGGGAGTCGTATCGATCCATTTGCAGCCAGCTGGAGCGAGGTTATGCACGGGTGCTAGGCATGATCGACGAACTAAGCGATGGGGAGTTGCTCGAAGTTGGTACCTTCAGTTGGGCCGGGAAGTGGCCCATATCACGTTGGATCTCGCTAAACACCGTCCGCCAATACAGCACAGCGCGGACGTTCGTTCGCCGAGCGGTTCGGTATCACAACGGGTAGAACACCGGCGCATGGCCAAGAACCGTAAGGCGGATCTTCACTCCACCTACCCATGAAACGCACCTGGCTCAAGTGGACCCTCGTTGTCGCCTACGTCGCCCTGGTGGGCGCCGTGGCGGCTCACCGTTATGGCGCCGCGGGTGTCCCCTCGGATTTCGACGTCTTCTGGCGGGCCGGGCACAGGTTCCTGCACAGCCAGCCACTGTATCCATCCGAGCCGATCGACACGTCTTTCCTCTATCCACCGTTCGCCGCATTCGTCTTCCAGCTCCTCGCCTTGTTCCCGCTCCGTCTGGCAGCCGCCGGGGCTTGGTTGGTCCTTACCCTGCTCTTCCCGGTCGTGATCTGGCTTATCTGGGACATCGTGAGCGTGCTCCTCCCCGCCCCCGGCCGGCGGATGTGGCCGTTCATCCTGGCGACCGCCGTAACGTTTCGGTTTTTCCAGGCCGACGCCGGCTGGATCCAGACCAACCTCATCATCCTGGTGCTGGTACTCGCCGGGATCGCTGCCGGAAATCGGCAACGGTGGTTCGTGGCGGCAGCGGCGATAATCACCGCGGCCGGCATCAAGGTCGTCCCAGTGATCTTTCTCGGCTGGCTCATCCTCCGTGGCCCCCGCCGGGCACTCATTGCTGCAGTGCCGATCGCTCTGGGCGTCATCGCGCTGCCGCTTCTGTGGCGGGGGCCGGCCCAAGGATGGCTGGATCTCACCCAATACCTTCAAGGTTTCCTGGCGGAATACTTGAGCGGGGGAGTGCGAGTCCGGTGGGACAACTACAATCTCGCTACCCTGGCATACAGCCCCTTCGTACCCCTGGACGACCCCTCCGGGATGGGGGGCGCCTGGCTTCCCGGAGGCCCGGTAGCCGGTGCTTGGCCCTACCGCACCGCCGCACTCGCCATCGTGACGACGTGGGTGGGCATGCTGTTCATGCTGCGCAGAGCCCACGCCGAGTGGAACGCCTTCGAGTTGGCGGCCACCTTTCTCGCCGGCCTCCTCCTATCCGGGGTGACCTGGACGGCCCATCTGATCTCTCTTCTGTTCGTCTCCGCCGTCTTGTTCAGTGCCTCTCCCAGAGAACAACCCCAGCCGTTACGAATACTGCTATGGTCGTCCATCGTCTTGGCTCTGGTCAGCAGCGTGGGACCAGATCTACTCGGCGCCACCGTGTTCGATACGATCCGCGCTTACCATGTGGCCCCCTTGTTCCTCGTCGTGAGCTACGTGACGACACTCCTCATGGCCATCAACACGGCGGTGCCTACCGGCGATCGTGGCAGCGCGGCAGAAACGCGCATACGATAGATTTCGCTTGCCACCCTCGATGGCCAACCGCCGGCTGTCCGTCACCTGGGGAACGGCTACGCGTTGTGGCACCGCTGATCACCAATCCGTTAGATAGATACCGTGAACAATCGAGGCACCACGCCAGGAAAAACACCATGCCCAAGTCGTCATCGAACGAGGGATTATCGGAGTAGGACAGCTGTCGCCAGCGGAGTTGCAGGCAATCTCGCAGAAGTCTTGCGGCGTTCTGACCGAAATGGGCCCGCAGATCCAGTGGGTCCAGAGCTACGTGCCCGACGACAAGCTCTATTGCGGGTACATCGCACCCGACGAACAGACCGTGCGAACGCATGCGGAGCAAGGGGGATTCCCTGCCGACAGCACCTCGGAGGTTCGGTCGATCATCGACCCGACGACCGCCGTGTGAGAGATGGCCCGGCTGCCTCATGAGCCACGGGTACTGGGGAACCAACGCGCTGGGGATGTCGTTTGATGTGAACTCGCTCGTCCTGGGTACCGCGGCCCCCGGAGGCGATTCACCACGCGTTACCAGCTCAAACCGCACGCCGTTGGGCGGCGGCTGCCGGCAAGTCAATCTGCATTCTCACACGAGGAGACATCAATGGGACAGACCAGCCAATCGACCACAATCGCGGTTCCGCCCGAAGAAGTTTGGGACGCCATCCGCAACTTCCATGACCTGAGCTGGGCGCCGAACGTAATCACCAGCCTCGAAGTGGTGCGAGATGTGGCTGGAGACCAGGAAGGAGCCCGCCGGATTCTGAATGGGGCGTTTCACGAGACGCTGATCGAGGTCGACGACTCTGAACGGATAGTGCGCTACAGCATCGACGACGGCCCCTCCCCCGTGTCGAAGACAGACGTGAGCAACTACGTCGGCCACATCCAGGTGAGCCCGGAGAGCGACGGTACCTTGGTAGAGTGGTCTTCACAGTGGGACCGCAACGACGAAGCGGCGTCCGAGTTCTGCCACGGCATCTACGTAGCTCTCTTGGCGGACATGAAGACAAACTTGGAGTCGGCGTGACCCTGCGCGGGACGGCTGGGCGCAGGGAGTACGGCGCAGCCGCAGGCGCAACCAGACAAGGGCGCTGAGCAGCCCGAGGTGAAGCGTCGGACCAACCCACCCAAATTCGGTCGGAAACACGAGGATGGTCCCCAGAGCTCCGATCATGATGACGATCAGGCCTGCTGCCGTCCGGGTGCACGTCGTGACGTTATATTGTGCTGAGCGCCAATCGACGACACCCGAGGAAACCCCGCGACCATGATCGAGTCGGACGACCTGCTGACGGACGACAGCCTGCCCTGGAGCGACCAAAGCGACTGGCTGGACGCCTCCTCGTTGGACAGCGAGGCGGAGGTGTCGTGTCCCCACTGCGGGGAGACGGTGGAGATCACGCTGGATCCGGGCGGCGGCGACACGCAGGAATACGTGCAGGACTGTGAAGTATGCTGCCGGCCGTGGCAGGTCCAGGTGCACTACGACACCACGGGAAGCGCCGAGGTGTGGGTCGAGGCGATTTGACGGAGGCCGTGTGGGCATGACGATCGCCGTCCTAGCCGTCGCCGCGGTGGTGCTCCAACAACTCCCCCAACAACCTAGTGAGGTCTCCTTCCCCACCCAGGACGGGGGCGTGGTGTACGCCGACGTATACGGAGAGGGTGACCGAGGCGTGGTCTTGGCCCACGGGGGACGATTCAGCAAGGAGAGTTGGACGGCGCAGGCGCCGGCGCTGGCAGACGCAGGGTTCCGTGCGGTGGCCATTGACTTTCGAGGCCGGGGCCGCTCACGGGGCGGGTCCGAGTCCACAGCCGGTGACGACGGCGAGCGGTTCGACGTACTGGCCGCAGTGCGCTACTTGCACGAGACCGGGGCCTCATCCGTATCTGTCGTCGGTGCCAGCTTCGGGGGCTGGGCCGCCGCCCTGGCCGCGCTGGAAGCTCCCGACCAGATCGACCGTCTGGTGCTACTGGCCCACTCGCCAATCGACCAGCCGGAACGGTTGCCGGGACGGACGCTGTTCATCGTCAGCAGAAACGACACCACGGCCCGTGGCGTCCCCCGCCTGATCGACATCCGTGATCAGTACCAGCGAGCGCCGGACCCCAAGGAACTGGTGGTCCTCGAGGGAGCGGCCCACGCGCAGTTCATTTTCGAGACGGACGAGGGAGAGCGGCTACTGCGCGAGATCATCCGGTTCCTTTCCCAGCCGTAGTCGCCTGTGCTGACTCCCTGCCCTAACTCTGCCAGGTGCCATCATGAGTCCATTGATCGTCACGCTCCGCCTGCTGCACATCGTGCTGGGGGTGCTCTGGGTCGGCACCCTCATCTTCTTCGCCACTTACCTCGTCCCATCGGTGCGCGAGGCAGGCCCTGACGGCATGAAAGTCATGGCGGCGATTCAGCGCCGCCGGTTCCTCGACGTGATGCCGGCCGTTGCCGCGGTCACCATCCTTTCGGGGCTGTGGCTCTACTGGCGGATATCGGGCGGGTTCCACTGGGCCTGGATCATGACTCCCATGGGCCTGGCCCTGGGGATCGGCGGGCTGCTTTCGATCACCGCCTTCATCATCGGCGTCGGCGTCATGCGCCCGGCAACCCTGCGCGCGGGCGCCCTCGCACGAGAGATGTCGAGTGTCCCACAGGGACCGGGCCGCGACGTGCAGCAGAAACAGGTGCAACAGTTGCGCATGCGGAGCGCCCAGGCCAGCCAGGTCGTTGCCCTGCTGCTGCTCGCCACCACGGCTCTCATGGCCGTAGCTCGTTACCTCTAGCCACGGGGGACCCATGTCCGACGTCACCGCCGTTCTCGAGGCCAATCGCGCCGCGCTGGCTGACTTCATGGCCGCAGCGGACCAATCCGCGTCAGTATGGACCAAACCGCGGGCACCGAAGAAGTGGTCTCCCAGCCAGGTGACGGAGCACGTGGCCCGAACCATGGAGGAGGGCGCCAACCTGGTGTCCGGCACGGCGTCGGTGTTTCCCACACTCCCCGGCCTGCTGCGCCCACTCGTGCGGGGCCTGTTTTTCAACCGGGTCCTCAAGAAAGACGCGTTCCCCAACGCCAAGACACTGAAGGCGCTCAATCCCGACAGCGGGCCGGACAATCCTGCAGATGCGCGTGAGCGTCTAGAGCAGGCACTGAGCACGTTCGAAGAGGCGTGCCGGGCTCGAGAGGCCAGTGGCCAGGCGGTCGAGCACCCCGTATTCGGCACGGTCTCGGTGGTGGACTACGCCAAGTTCATGGAGCTCCACACCCACCACCACCGCAAGCAACTGCCCGGCGCCAACGCATCATCTTGAAGACGCCCAGGGGTCGACCGACCCAGCGGTACGCCTGAGGGGACGGGCCCGGTATCACCCGTTCCCGGGTACATAACGTACTGGCCGCGGTCTGGCGGAACCGTTATCGAACGTTATCATCCATCTGAGCCCGCGATCCGACCCGCGGGCCATACTCCACCGGCGACGGCTCGAGAGGCCGATCGCCTTGGTTCACTTCCAAGTCCCCTGGGAGGATTCATGCCCATCGCTACCCACCACCATGCCCTGACATCATTGTCGTTCGCTGCCGTATTGGGGCTCGCCGCATGTGGCGGGGTCGACACCGCGGACGAAGCCCCGCCCGCAGTCAACATCGCACTCGAAGCCGAGACCGTCACGGCACTGGACCTCGAGTGGGCCCAGCGTTTCGCCGACAGGGACTGGGATTGGATTGCCAACCTCCAGGCCGACAACGCGGTGCAGCTCCCACCGGGGAGCGACATCATCGAGGGGCGTGAGGCCATCCGGGCCGCGTGGGAGGCAATGGCCAACACCATCCCAGGAACATCCTGGGAATCGGTGATGGTGAAGGTCTCCTCGAGTGGAGACATGGCCTACGTCTACGGAACGGCCAACGCCGTGGACGCGGACGGCAACGCCACACCGATGAAGTACCTCGAGGTGTGGGTCAAGATCGACGGTGAATGGAAGGTGGCTGCCGACATGTTCAACGCCAACGTCCAGTAGCCAGGGTCGCAGGCAACGAGCGGCCAGGCAGTATAGCGGGCGCCCATGACTGAAACGCTGGAAGGCCTGCGGAAGGCCCTGGCGGGCCGCTACCGCATCGACCGTGAACTCGGTCGCGGCGGCATGGCGACCGTGTACCTGGCCCAAGACACCAGACACGACCGCCAGGTGGCCATCAAGGTGCTGGCCCAGTCCCATGCTGCCAGCACCGACGACGAGCGCTTCTCGCGCGAGATCCGCGTCGCCGCCCAGCTCAGTCATCCCCACATCCTCACGCTGCACGATTCCGGCGAAGCCGCCGGCTATCACTACTATGTGATGCCGTTCGTGGCGGGCGAAACGCTCAGGGATCGACTCACCCGCGACCTCAGGCTCCCGGTGGATGAAGCCGTCGCCATCGTCCGGGAAGTGGCCGAGGCGCTGGACTACGCCCACCGGGCCGGGATCATCCATCGCGACATCAAGCCCGAGAACATCCTGCTTCACGAGGGTCACGCCGTGGTGGCCGATTTCGGCATTGCCCGGGCGCTGGAGCCGAGCGCGGCCACTTTGACAGCAACGGGGCTGGTGATCGGTACCCCCGCCTCCCTTAGCCCGCCGCAGACCACCAATGAGGAGCTCGACGGCCCCCGCGACCTCTACC
>CAJVYZ010000084.1 GCA_913009915.1 uncultured Gemmatimonadota bacterium
CGACCACCGAGATCTACACTCTTTCCCTACACGACGCTCTTCCGATCTGTGATGGTCAGACCACCGATGACGGCGGTCTCGCCGTCGTTCACCAGCACTTGGCTCTCGGCGTACTGGGTCGGGAAGTTGAACCCGAGATCGGCCGCGGCCAGCGGCTGTACGGCGGACCGCTCGGCGCGGATGCGCATGATGATCTGCCGGTTGTTGGTCACGTGCGGCGTAACCGTAAGACGAATACCGGTCTGCTTCATCTGCACCGTGGCGCGAGGCTGATCGGCGCCGGCGCCGGTCGATCCGGCATCGAGCACCCGGATCGGAGTTTCTTCACCAACGAGGATGTCCGCTTGGCGGTTGTCCAGCGTGGTGATGATCGGTTCTGCCTGCACGTCGGCGACCTCGATGCGCTCGAGCGCGGTCAGGAACGTCGTCAATTGGAACCCGCCCAGGGCTGTGCGCCAAACCACATCGAGGGCCGACCCGGCAATGAAGTTCGATGCATTGGCCACGGCGGCCACCGATTCGCCCTCTAGGACCACGGTATTGCGGTCGTACGGTTCGCCCGTGGCGGGGTTGATCCGCTGGACAAGATCGTTGAAGAACACCTCGTCGCCGCCGATATCATACTGTAGCCCCAGCTCCATGAGGTCGGAGCGGTCGACGAAGATGATCTTCGCCTGGATGGCCACCTGGGGCGTCCGGACGTCGAGGCTCTTGATGAAGTCGATGATGTAGCCGATCCGGCTGCGGGTATCGGTCACGATGAGCGAGCTCGACCCGGTATCTGGCACCACCGAGCCCCGGTCCTTCGTCAGGATTCCCTGAATGCTGTTGGCGAGTTCCGTGGGCCTGGCGTAGTTGACCCTGACGATACTGGTCTCCAAGGGTTCGAGCGAGTCCTGGGCAGCGAGCGCCGCCGGTGAATCGACCCGAATGATTCCCCCCGGGAGTTCCTGAGCTGACAGACCCTGCGACGCGAGAATGGCGTTGAAGGCCTCGTCCCACGGCTGATTCTTGATCTCGGCGGTGACCGTTCCCTGAATATCGCGCCCGAGAACGATGGAGCGACCGCTGAACGCGGCGAACCCGGCGACGACCTCACCGATGGTGGCTTCGAACCACGTGACGGTGATGTGCCGCACCTGGGGCTCTTGGTCCTGGGCTGCGGCCACGACGACTTCCGGCCGACGCGATGCCGGGGCCGGGGATTCGAGATCGGCCGGCGCGGCGGACGACCAGGTCAGGAATTCGCGATCGGATCCGAACGACACGTGAATGGCGTCGCCGGTGCGCTCGAGGCGGTATTCCTTGAGATCGTCCATCTCCAAGACGATCCGTACGGTTTCTTGATCGAACTGACTGATGCGGACGTTCTTGACTCCGCCCCGGTTTACCCCGTCGTACAGGCTGCGGGCGCCGGGCTGCAACCTGGCACCGACGACGTCGATGACGAGGCGCGCAGGCTGGTAGAGGACGAAGTCACGCACTTCGATGGCGCCGCGAACCGAGATCACGATCTCTGCGCGTCCAGGGGAGGACACGAGACTGATGCTCGTCACCTCGCCACCGACCGGTGGGTCGGCGTGTGCGGGGGCCGCCACCGTCGCCAGTGCGACCGCGGCAAGAGCGAACTTGAGCATTCGGGTCATGGGGTGCCTTCCTCTCGCTTCGGCAGCGCTATGGTTTCCTGCCGCTCGAAACCAAAGTCTTCGATGGTAAAGACGATATCCGTCCGGCGAATCTGGGTGACGCGCGCCCGACCGAGCTGATCACCAGCCCGGAGCTTGTGCGGACGTCCCGTGGTACGCTCCCGCAGGACTGCAACACTGTTGCCGGGATGATCGGGATCCAGGTAGATGCCGACCAATTCGAGATCCTGAATCTCGGGTCCGGCCAACGCGAGATTGAACAGCGACGCGAACGGATCGCGGGTACCCCCGCTGTAACTGAACGTCTCGCGAGTCAACTGAACGTCGTTGTCCCGCTCGACCGAATCGGCCTGAGCGTCTTGCTCGACTACTGGCAATTCGAGGCTGGCGTCACCAGACTGAGCTATCGCGGTGGCGGCCTGATCGGCCTCGTCGCCGCCGCCGCAGGCCGCACCGACCATGGCCAGCAGGAGGACCGCTGCACGTTTACTTGGCACTGTCCTCACCTCCCGCCTCACCGGTCTTCACGTAGGTCTTGATCTGGAATCGTGCCTGCAACAGCGCCCCCGAGGTGTCACCCAACGCTCGAGCCTCGCTCATGCCCGCCGGTGACACGCTGACGTCGATGGGGACGATGATCCTTTGCAACGAGGCAACGTCCGATAGAAACTCACCGATTTCGTCATACCGGCCGAGCACTGCGATGTTGTACTTGTCGGTCGAGAAGGGACTCGGTCCCGGTTCGGTAGGGAGCGGGACCACCTCCGACAGCGTGACGCCACGGATCTTGGCGCGCGTCGAGATGTCGTCGAGGAGGTTTGGCACCTCGGATCGGACGGGGACGAGCCGCCGCAGCATAGCCAGGCTGGCACGGTGTTCCTCGATTCGCCGGCGGAGGTCTTCGACCGTACCCTTGGCGAGTTCGCGCTTGGCGCTGTCGATCTGCAACTGCAGCGCCTGGATGCTGTCCTGCATGGCGACGTTGCGTGCCTTGCCGGCCTTGAGCCCGTCCATCCCGACCATGTTGATGCCGGCGCCGTCATAGATCATGTAACCGATGGCCGCGGCCACCAGCATGATCATAATCGCAGTCGTCCGCGGGTTGCTCCCCATGGTTACCTCACCGACTGGCTGAGAGGGACCGTCCGGATGTATGCCGAATCCGCCCGGGAAAATACCGCGCGGATAGCGAACGCGGTGACTGGTCGGTCGTTTTCAACTACCGTGCGCGCCGAGACCGGGGCCACGTCATGAAGCCACGGAGACGCCTCGAGTTGTCGCAGGAAGCGTGTGTAGGCCTGGATGTCGATGGTGCGTCCGTCGATCTGGAAGCGCACGTCCTGCGGCACGGTGGCATCGATCGAGTCGGCCGCCGTGGCACTGGTCACCAGCGTCTGCACGCCCACCAGCCAGGTGTACTGCGGAAGCGACTTGGCGATCTCGTCCATGATGTGGGCCCAGACATACCGATCACCGTCGACCGTCCGGATGACCTGGATCTGCGACAGCAGGGAATCGCGAATACTCTCTTCGCGACGCTTTTGCGCCACGATGTTGCGGAACCGCCGGCTCTCCTGTCGGACCGTTTGCAGTTCCGGTTCCAGCCGGCTTCGCTCGGAAGCCACACTTATACCGATCCACAACAGCACTGCCGTCACGACGACCACGAAGGCCACCGCCGCCAACAACATCGGCTCCTTGACCCGGGACCCGAAACCCTTGAAGGTCTCCTTGATCCGGTCCAAGGACGATCCGGCTGAGCGTCTGGCACCTGGTCGCAGGTTGATAGTGATCATGGAGCCTTAGCGTCCCTTCGGGTTACGCGGCCGTGCGCAAAGCGAGACCGACCGGCAACATGAGCAGCGGGGCGACCTCATCGATGTTCATGGTATCGAAGACCCCCTCGGCGACCTGGAGCCGCTCGACGGGGTTGGCCAACTGCACCGGCATCCGGAGACGATCGGCCAGCACCCGGTTCAATCCTGGAACGCGGGACCCACCACCGGTGGTGTACAACCTCGTCAAACCGGCCGAGGAACGGCTGGCCGACTGCAGAAACGCGGCGGCGCGCTCGATGCCGACCGCCAGTTCTTCACCTCGGGTTTCGAGGAAAGGATCGAGCAGCTCGTTGCGCTCGAATCCCTGTAGCAACTGGTCCGCTTCTTCGGCGGAAATACCGCGCTCGCGCTGCATGTCCTCGCGAAACCGGCGGGTTCCGACTGGGATGTCGCGGGTCAGGACCGGCAAGCCCTCGTCGAGGATGTTCACATTGGTGATTTCGTGGCCGATGTTGACCAGGCCCACGACACCCTGTTGGGCGTCAGGATAATTCAACTCGAACGCGTTATGGAGGGCGAACGCGTCCACGTCGATGATCGACGGCTCGAGCCCGGCCTCTGCCAGCAAAGCCATCTTGGTTTCGACCAACTCCCGCTTGGCCGCCACCAACAACACGGTCATCTGCAGACCGTCTCCCTCGGGATCGAGGATCTGGAAATCCAGCTCCACACTATCCATGTCGAACGGCACGTGCTGCTCGGCTTCCCAGCGGATCATCTCCCGGGCTTCGGCTTCCTTCATGCGGTCCATCGTGACCTTCTTGATGATCACGTCGCGCCCACCGACCGCCGTAGCCACTTTCGTGGCCTTGACCCCGGCGGTCGACATCAGACCCTTGATCGTGTCCGTGACGATGCCCGTATCGACCACCTCTCCCTCGACGATGGCATCATCAACCACCGAGGCAAAGGCCACCTTCGTCAGAACCGGCTCACCGGAGCTGTGATCGATCACCACCATCTTGATCAGACCGCTCCCGATGTCCAGCCCAACAGTGGTCCGTTTCCGACCGAAAAGCGCCATAAGTGCCCAATTTTGTTAGGAGATAGGGAGGGTACGCTACGCTACTACCCGCCCAAACTTTTGTCAAGCTCCCAAGCCGCTTGAGGTGAACACGACAACCCGTTGTTCATAGACGACTTATGCAGTTTGCAACCAGCCAAACAGTGGTTCCTGAGCCCGAATCGGCAGTGTGGCCCAAACCCCTTGTCGACAAACCACTTCTGGCCCGATAACGGCAGAACTTTACAGGCTCATCAGGGGGTCAGCCGAGGGATTCGCTGGACCCCCACTCGGAGCAACCGATGTGCCAGCCCCTGCATCCGATGTCTAAGCGATTGTAACTAATGCACTTACGCCGAATGGCCCCAATCGGGGCCTCGCTGTAATGCAGCACCTTTCCGGCGGTTTCGCACGCAGTCGTGCAGAATGGGCCTCAGGTGGGCTGTCAGTTATCAGCTATCAGCTGTCGGCTGTGGGCTACCAAGTCGCAGGTGTCAGTTGTCTGACGTTTGAGGTCTGAAGTCTGACAGCTGACAGCTGATAGCTGACAGCTAGTCAACCCTGGGGAGCCCACTCCAGAAGGGTGCCGTCAGCGGCCTCAGAGAGACGGTGGCGCGACCCGTGGCCGAATCGACCGTCGAGTCTAGGCGCGCCACGACTTGGCTCCGGAACGTGGGCTGTGCCGACCGGGACAGGGACACTCCAGCCCGGCCTTCGGAATCGACCAGGAAGAACTCGGGCCCCAACCGGTGTACCACCACGCCGGTGGTGACTCCGCCGGCGCCGGCCCACAAGCCGGCCACCAGGCTGTCGCCAGGGACCATGGCGAACACGCCCAGGGAATCGAACCGATCCACGACATCGGGCCACGCCAACTCAGCCGCGAGCCGGGCCTTGAGCGCCTGTAGCGCTTGGTGGCCGGCACGAGACTCCACATGGGCCGCCCACAGGGTGGAGCCTATCAGCACGCCCAGCACCACGAGGACGAACAGTGCCAAGGGAACGGCGGCACCGCGCTCGACACGGTTGGAGGTCATGGACCTCTTCCCACCGGCCCGGCATTCCGGCTCACCAGTTCAACGACCAGGCTGTCGCTGGACCCGGCCGGGCGCCGACCCCACGGCAGGACCGCAGGTCGGGGAGTGGATGCTCTGAACGTCGCCGTCATGGCCACCACCAGAGCCGGATCGGTTGTCGGGACACCGGCCTGGTCACGAAATCGCAGTTCGAAGCCGTTGGCGGTGAGCGGTCCCAGGGCCGGCTGAATGGACCCGCCACCCGTGAGGGACCTCAGCCCCAACCACCAATCGCCTTGTGACTTATAGAGCCGGGATTCCATCGACTCGAACAGCCTCACCGGGGTTCCAGGGACCACCTCGCGCAACGGCAGCCGTGCCGGATCGATGATCGTCTGCAGCGTGAGGCCTGGGCTTCCATCGGGACAGACGCCGGCGGCCACACCCGTGAGCGGGAGCGGCTCCCACCGCGGCGAGGTGCCCGCGACCGAGTCCCCCACGGCGTACACCAGGAGGCTGTCCCTCCCGGCCACCCAGGCGCGGACCCCGTAGCGCAGGTCGTACCTGACGATGATGGCATCGGTCCGCCAGGTACAGGAGGCGGCCAGCCCGCGAAAGCCCCGGTACTGCAGCCTGGACCGGCCCAGGGCCATGAGGTCACCGCTACCGGGTGTGAGACCGCTCCATTCATAGGACGCGAACAAGGCCCCACTCCTCAGAGTGCGTTGGACCTCCATCCGCCCCCGCTCGAATGCGATGACTGCCTGACCGCGCAGCAGCAGGGACACCAACAGCGCACCGACGAAGACGGTCAGCACCGCTGCCACCACAGCCTCGACCAGGGTGAAACCGTGCCGTGTCAGCATGGCAGGGCCGTGCTCACGGTATCAGTGACCCGGGTCCGTCCGCGCCAGCCCGTGATCTCTACCACGACGCTCAGCGACGGCCCCGTGGGTGTGGCCGTCCACCATCCGGCCAGGTCTCCCGCGGTCAGTGATCCGCCGGAGCTGCCACCGCACAACCCGGACGAAGCAAGATTGGCGAGCCGCAGGGTCTCGAGTTGCCCGAGCGCGACGAACGCGGCACGACCCGAAGATCGGCCCCGGTCGACCAACCGGGTGACGATAGTGACGCTCCCTGCCAACGACAGGAGGCCGAAGCCCAGCAGCGATAACGCAACCAGAACTTCGATCAGGCTGAAGCCGCGGGAGCAGGCGGCGCGGCGCCTGCATGTTGAGAGCACAACTGTGGCCGGCATGGGTTGACGATACCGCGGGACACAAACGACCCCCGCATCGGCAAAGCGCGAACGGGGGCTAAGCTACGCGAGAGCGATGCTAGCGCGGACGAGAGGCTACTGGGTGCTCAGACGAGGTTATAACGGCGGAGCTTGTAGAACAGCGTCCGCAGGCTGACGCCAAGCAGTTTGGCGGCTTCCCGGCGGTTGCCGCCCGCGGCGGCGAGGCCCCGGCTGATGGCGGCCTTCTCCAGCGCTTCTACTTGCGGCTTGAGGGCCATCTCGGTGCCGTTGCCGTTGAGATCGAATGCGGGGCCTTCGACCCCGGCGCTGGCGAGCAGGCTGAAGTCGCCACAGTCCAGCCGTCCGGTTTCACTGAGCACGGCGGCGCGTTCGATGGCGTTGCGCACCTCACGCACGTTCCCCGGCCAGTGATAGGCGGTCAACATGGCCAAGGCCTTCGGAGTGATGCTTACCGGACGGCTGAGTCGGCGGGCAGTGGCTTGGGCAAAGTGGGCCACCAGCGCGGGGACGTCCCCGGGGCGCTCCCGGAGCGGCGGGAGGTGAAGGTGCACCACGTTCAGCCGGTAGAACAGGTCCTCCCGGAATTCCTTGTGCTTCACAGCGGCTTCGAGTGACCTGGCGGTTGCCGCAATCAGACGGATATCCACTTGACGGCTCCGCTCGGCGCCGACGCGGCGGATCTCGCCACTTTCGAGGAAGCGCAGGAGTTTGGCTTGCAGCGACAGGGGCATCTCACCGATTTCGTCGAGTAGCAATGTTCCGCCGTCCGCCTCACCGACCAGCCCCGACCGGTCGGCGGTCGCCCCGGTGAAGGCGCCTTTGACGTGGCCGAACAATTCGGACTCGAGGAGATGTTCGGGAATCGCAGCACAGTTGATCGCCACAAACCCCTTGCTCGACCTCGGGCTCATCCGGTGAATCGCCTGGGCGAACACCTCCTTGCCGGTACCGCTGTCTCCGGTCAGGAGCACGGTCGTGTCGTGCATGGCGACCTTGCTGGCAAGCTCGAGGAGGTCGCGCATTACCTTGCTTTCGGCGATCACCTCGTCACGAACCGCGCCCGCTCCAAGCGTGGCGCGCAGTGTGGCAACCTCACGCCGCAAGTGTTCCCGTTCTTCCGCCTTGCGCAGCGTCATCACCACTTCGTCTGGCCGGAAGGGTTTGTGCAGGTAATCGTAAGCCCCCTCGCGCATGGCGGCGAGGGCGGCGTCTTCGTTGCCATAGGCGCTCATCATGATGACCAACGCGCTGCCGTGGCCGGCGCGGTACTGCTGGAGGAACGACAGCCCGTCCATCCTGGGCATGCGTACATCGCACAGAATCACGTCGGGGTCGTCGTCGAGGGCGACAGTCAATGCCTCCTCGGCGTCCCCCTGGGCGTGGACGTCGTGCCCCGCCTCTTGGAGCAACAGTCCAAGTGACTGGCGAAGTCCCGGATCGTCGTCAACTATCAGTAAGCGCATCCGCTGCTCCAACCTGCGGCAAGAACACTTTGAACACGGCTCCACCCTCTCGGCTCCGGTCGACCCAAATCACCCCGCCCGATTCGTCCACCGTTCGGGCCACGACCGCGAGCCCCAAGCCGATACCCTTCCCCGGGTCCTTCGTCGAAAAGAACAGATCGAAAACTCGTTCGCGATCCTCGTCCGGCACGCCGGGGCCTTCATCGGCCACGTATAGCAGCGCACCAGGGACGCCGGCGCCGAGATCGGCGCGCCACGGCCGAGGCGCCGAATGGTGTCTCGCGGGGTCGGGGCCGGACTCGTCGCCGTGCCGCCGTTCCTCGCTGCGGGGCCTGAATTCCTTGGCCACGGTGCCGATTTCGATCCGGCCGCCGGGCGCAGCGTCCCTGGCATTCAGCACCAGATTGACCACGATCTGCTCCAGGGCCTGCCGATCACCTCGCACGAGTGGCAATTCCCTTGCCAAGCGGGTTTCCACCGTGATGTCCTTGAGAGCGCCCTGCCGGTCCAGGAACTCTAAAGTCCCTTGTGCCACCGAGTTGAGGTCCGCATCCTCAGTCGCGGCGCGGGGGCGGGAGTAGTCCAGCAGCGTTTCGACGATGCCGTCGACGCGGCCGATTTCCTCGGCCAATTGCCCGATGATGGCGGGCTCGATACCCCGGTTTCGCAACACTTCCACGTAATT
>CAJVYZ010000085.1 GCA_913009915.1 uncultured Gemmatimonadota bacterium
GCGACCCCCGAGATCTACACTCTTTCCCTACACGACGCTCTTCCGATCTCCGCCGAGGACCAGCAATACACCCCAGGCGCGTGTGAACGTCTCGCCGAAAAACAGCGCCAACAACTCCCGCCCTCCGAGGACAAGGACACCGAAAACCGCCAGCGACAGGAGGGATGTGACGCGCGTCGCCCGGGTGACGATGCGCTGCAGACGTGCGCGGTCGGAACTCGCATGCAACCGCGCGAACCACGGCGCCAGCACCCAGTTCGAAGCCGTCAGAAACACGAGAATCAATCCGGCCGTGCGAATCGCCACTTGATACAGCCCGACCTCCTCGGCCGGGCGGAACACACCAAGCAGGATGATGTCGGTCGTCGTGTACACGACCCCTGCGCCTTCGGCCGCCAGCATCGGCAGGGCCATACCCAACCACTGCCGGGTGTCGTAACGCGGCGCGGCCTTGAGCAGGGGCGGCGGCGAAAAGTACCTCAACAAGCCAGCGCCGACCACGAAGGTAACCCCGCTCGCCACCAGCCAGGCGGCCATCAGGCCCTGCGGCAGCCGCACGAGTCCGGCACCGGCCCACCACAACGCGCCCCCCAAGAAAAGAAAAACTACACGCTTCACAAACAGTTCGGGCAATTGCGCCGCCACCGGGTGATGCAATCCTTGGAGCGCCTTTTGCCGCAGGTTGGTCCAGACCAGCAGCGGAATCAGGGGTGCCGCGAGCCAGAAGGTGAACACGCGGGTTGGATCCGATGCGACGACTGCGGCGAACGCCACGGCGAGCGCGAGGATCGACCCGAGCGCCCCGACCAGGAGGTTCGAGCGCCGCAGCAGGCCGCGCGCGAGGCCCCATTCCCCCGCTTCCCGATAGACCGCCACGAACCGCACCACCGCCGTAGGCAGCCCCAGCGCGGCCGGAATGGAGGCGGCGCCCACAACCGCCAACGCATAGGCGTACTGGCCAAAGCCCGTCGGCCCCAACATTCGTGCCGCAAACACCCCGGAGCCGAGTCCCAGCAGCAGATTGAGCCCTTGAAGTCCCACTCCAATCCCGGCGCCTCCGATCAGTTGCCGGCGCAGCGAACCGCTCGGCCCTGCAAGGGAACCGAATCGAAAAAGGCCGTTAGGCCGGCTCACCAAGACACCTCGATCCCATCACCCCTACAATCGGCCACCAGCAGCACCGGCATAGCTGCGTTCCTTCCATCACGACATTGCATTCAGGGACCCATACAAGCCCGGACAACGCCCATCCTTCCTGCCTGCGCAGGGGCGCTCGGTATCTTCCTCGGTGGGGAATGCGACCCGCACTCAGGCAAGATGGCGCAGAATGGTCTCCATGCGGTGCCGGTAGGTGTGTTCATCCCGGGCCCGCCGTGCGCCCGCATCGCGTATCCGGCGCATCTCTGTCGGCGCCCTCCGTGCCCGCTCGATCAGTTCGAGCAGCTCTTCATAGCTGTGGAACACCAACAGTTCCTTGCCCGGATCGAAACAGTCCTCGATCGCGGGGCGGTACTCGATCAGTTGGAGACCGGCGGCGCCGGCGACCTCGAAGGCGCGGCAGTTGATCGAGTTGCCCTCGGAAACATTGAACGAATTGAGACAGGCCAGCCCCTCGCTGAAGACGCGGCTTTTCTCTTCGCGCACGACATAGCGCCCCGCATGCCGTTTCCGGATCTCCGGGAGTGCCCACCGCGGAGGGTTCGAGCCATAGAGCGCCACATCGACGCCGTCGGCCATAAGCCGATTCAACAGCGCCTGACGAAAGGGATAGCAGTTCCCGGCCACCACGATACTGTCGTTCCGCTGCCCGCTCACAGGTCGATGCCAGCGGGGGTTCATCGCCTCGTGCAGCAAGTGGACGTCCCTTCGCACCAGGCGCACCTTGCGCACTGCCGCGATATCCTTCAGGAATACCAGGTCCCATTGTGGATCCATGAACGCCCACCGCCTCGCGTTCGCCGGCGAATCCGCCCACCAAAGAAGCAACGCAGGGCCGGAGCTCCGTTTCAACTCCGCGAGCACCTCCGGAGGATATTCGGCGGTGAGCGCCAGCACGACCTGCGGGCGAAAGGCGCGCGCGATCTTCAGGAGCCTGCGGGCGTCCCCGTCAATTACGGGTCTACCAATCCTCTCCATCACGGCGCGAGCAAGATGACGTAGCGTCGAAGAGTACCGGATATGGGCGACATCGCCCAAAGTGCGTACTTCATGGCCCAGTTCTTCCAGCGCGCAGCGCGCGTTGTCGGCAAAGGAATCCTCATAGGAATATCCGGCGATCAGAATGCGCATGGTTGGAACTCTGTATAGTGGGAGGGGCAGACGCTACTGGCCGATGCGCTGATCAGTCTACGCCCCATTGGCCGCGAAAAAAAAGCAAGGATAGACCAATACGATACCCGTGACGATCCAGCGTTCCAAGCCTATCGACCGATCCTGGACACACCCCGCCCAAGCTCCAGGCCCAGCGCTCGCGGAGAACACTCCTGGCATGGTATCCGGACTCGCCCGCTCGTTTGCCGTTCGGGCTCGCGAGGACCGCAAGACATCGGGCCCGGCCCGGCAGCGTTGGCGAGCGGAGGACTCAAAGGTCGGTCGCAGTCCATGGGTGCCAGCTTGGCGGTCCCTCACCCGCTAGCCGCTGTTGGCGGCATGTGCGATACTAATTCTATGTTAGTTTGCGTGGTCCGATGCGCGACCGCAGCACACGCAGCAGGGTAAACCCCCATGGCGACTTCCTCGAATCTTGTGCCGCGCCAGAGGCAACGGGCTGCTGTACGTAAACCCCGCCTGCAACGCAAACACCGCATATTTCTCGCTGTCAATGGGATCGTCCTCGGCTGTATCGGTTTGGCCGTCTTCACGAACCCGCAGGCCTCCGCGGGGACAGCTACCTACGTGGCGCTGCTCTCGTTCGTCTGTACACTTCCACTGTTGTTCGCCACCAGCTACCGTGGCCGGGCCTCGTTGCTGATCGTGTTTCTCGCCTACTATTTCGCGACGTTCGGGCTTGGCGACCTCGTAAGTCTGTTCTCCTCCCCGCTCGCCGCCTCTCCGTACGGAACCGGGCCCTCGTGGGGAGGCGCGACCGCCATTCTGCTCGGTGCGCTCTGCTTTCTCCTCGGCTACGCCGTGACGACGGGGTTGCCCGTCTATCGCGCTTCCGGATGGTCGGCGCGCGAATGGGCCCCGCGGGCGACAGCGGTCGTCGGCATCGCCGGCTGGGCAGTCGGGTGGATCGCTACAGTAGTCACGCAGCTCGGCGGCGGAGCCCCCGACTCCGGGCTGCACATTAACCCGATGATTGGCGGCTTCCTGGTCCTGGCACGTCTGCTGCAGCCGGTTGGGGCCATGTTGCTGATCTACCTCTACCTGACCACACGTGACAAAAGGATCCTGGCTACCCTAATCGCCATCATGGCGCTAGACATTGGGCTGGGATTTTTCGGTGGAGGCGCAAAGCATATTGCGATCGAAGTACCGGTGCTGTTCCTGCTCAGCTTCGTACTCCTGCGCGAGCGGATCCCCGTATTCGCCCTGATCGTGTTTACCCTGGCCACCGCCGTATTGTTCAACGTGTTCCAATCCTATCGAAACTCCCTATGGAACAGTGGCGAAAGCAGGGGCGCGGCGTTTTCCCAAATCATCAGCGGGAACGACTCAGCACTGAAGGCGGACATACCGTTCGGCGAGCGGGTTTCAAAAGGACTGGAATACTTTGTCTCGCGGATCTCCGAGCGATGGGTTATCGACTTGCTTGTGGCCCGAACCGGCAGGGATGGAATACCATTTCAGGACGGTGCCACACTTACACCGCTGTTTTATATCTTTATTCCGCGCTTGGTCGCGCCCAATAAACCCAACAACGTCACCGGACTCCTGTTCAACCATACCTTCTCGATCTCGACCGCTAACACGTTCATCGCGATCACCAACCTCGGCGACCTGTACTGGAATTTCGGCTGGACAGGTATCGTCGTTGGAATGACGATCATCGGGGCCTTCCTGGCATGGGCGGCGACCAAGTTCCGCCTGGACCGGAACCCTACGCTCCCGAAATTCCTGCTCCTGCTGATCACGGCCTTTTTCCTGGTACTGCAGTTCGAGGGGGGAATTGCCCTGATCTATACTATGTGGGCGCGTGTCGCGGTACTCCTCCTCCTAGTCCACGCGGCGGTGCCGAAGCTGCGGAACAGGGCGCGGAAGCGTCAAGGCGGATACGGCGACGACGTGCCCGCCCCCGGCGTAACCCAGCAGCCGGAAACCGCAGCGAGGATGCGTCGGCGGGAAACCCAATGAGCGGGCGGGGCGGCTTGCAGCCCACGTCGCTTCCCGTCGCGCGCAAGGACACTCCGATATCGAAGAATCCTTTGCCGCGGATCAGCCGCCCATCGATACGGCAACGTTGCTGGAATCAAAGCCCACCCGCCGGCACAAATGCTCCAGCTCGCTTCCGTTTCGTATGAGGACATAGTTGTCCTCAAAGAAACGATCGAGCTCCGGGTGCCAAACGTCGTAGGTCTCGATACCGTTACCGTAAAGCTTTCCGATCCGATAGGGCTTATCGGAAACGTAGTCGAAAACATCCTTGAGGAAATGTCGGGCAAACGCCCAGCGGTGATTGTATTCGAACTGCCAGACCTCGATACGACCTTCGCGCAACAGCCGATCGGCACCCAGCAGTACCTTCATGTCATAGCCCTCCGTATCACTCTTCACGAAAGCAATACGGTCGATCTGCTGCTGGGTTGCAAAATCGTCGAGCCGTACGCAGGCTACCTTCTCGGGAATCGCCCCCGCCGATCCGTGCAGGGAGTTGGTTCCGGCCAGGTTGCCGACCACGAAGAACTCCGCCTCCCCCGCATGATCCGTAACGGCCAGTCGATGGAGGGCAACCCTGCGGGCACCTTCAAAGCGCTTTCCAAGATACTCGAAGGTCGCCGCGGACGGCTCGAACGCGAGAATCCGGCCGTCGATTCCCCGCCGATCCATTATCGCAGATGCCTGTGCCGTCCACTCGCCCCTGTTTGCGCCGATATCCAGGAGCAGCGGCGCACCCTTATCACGATAACTCAGGATCTGCCCGAGCAGCCAATACTCCCCATTGCAATCCGGGGCGTTCGCATATTCCATTCTGGCCGCGCAATACAGCTTTCTCCCGAGCCTCCATGACAGCGAGCGAAGCAGGCGCATGCCCATCATGCGGCGGCCCAACCTTCCAAGTATGGGTATCATGTCCTCGTCGCGCTCCTCCACGCCCGTATCGTCGGGCGTTGTCCAACCTGGCCGAGGGTGTCTGTCGCCGGACCGCGTGCGCCGAGGGTACTGCCGACGAACCCGTCCGGCCCCGGTCGACTACCGACTCGGCAGACCAGCCCCGTGTTTTTCGGCTGCCACCCGCTCAAGCACGCTGAGCATGCTCGCGGCAAGTTCCTTTCGGTCATACCGGCGGGCGGCGTCAACGCAGTTGGCTCTCAGCTTCCGATACAGCGGCATATCCGTCCGTAAGCGTATAACTCCGTCCGCCAGTTCCTTGGCGTTCTCCGGTTCAAAGACGATGCCGACGCCTTCCTTCTTGACCAACTCTGCAGATTCCCCGGCTACCCCGTGGAGAATCGGAATTCCCATGCCCATGCACTCGAAAAGCTTAGACGGAATCACGTTCATGAACAAGGGGGCCTTCTTCAAGTGAATAATCGCTACATCAAGAATGGACCAGTAGCGGACGACCTCACTCTTCGTCACGGAATCGATGAAAACCGTATTTTTCAGGCCCATAGCGGACGCTTTCCTGATCAGATCCGACTTGCTTGCGCCGTCCCCAAGCAGGACGATTCGATAGTCGTCGCCGTTCGATTGTTTCCGAAGGTGATCTGCAGCCTCGACCAAGGTCTCGAGAGCATGGGCCATTCCGTGTGTCCCGATATAGCCAGCGACAAATTTCCCGTCCAATCCGAGGGACTTCCGAAGCTCTACGTCCGGCTCCGTGGGCTTGAATACGCTCAGATCCACTCCGTTGGTAATCACGTGAATCTTATCTTCCGCGATACCTCTGCCGACCAGGCTGTGCCGGAACGACTGCGTGACGGAGACAATCGCCGCCGCCTTCCGGTAAAGGAAGACCTCGACCCTCTCCAGTAGACGCAGGAGCGGGGAATCCTTCATCGCACCAACGGCCTTGATCGATTCCGGCCATAGATCGCGCAATTCGAAAACGTATGGGACCCGCTTATACCGGCTGACGACATACGCCGCACACGCGGTAAAAAACTGCGGAGACGTCCCGACCACGAGATCGACTCCATGGACGAATGGAGCGGCGACAATCGAGGAAAGCATAAAGCTCTGGTAGTCCAAAATCCGTTTGATAAGACCTTCGTTAGAGACGACATAGGTCCACACGCGTATCACGCGTATTCCGGCGATTTCCTCGCTCTGCCACGGCTTGTTCCTATAGCCGTCAAAAATATGCCCCTTGGGAAAATTCGGAACACAGGTGATCACCGTCACCCGGTGCCCCGCCTTGACCCATTCCCGACAGTGCTCGAACGTTCGTGAGGCCGGGGCGTTTACTTCTGGTGGAAAATTGTCGGTAAGAAAAAGAATATGCACGTCACCCCCACAGGAACTCAATCTCGCACACCGATCCCCGCAGGTGGACCTGCAAGAGCTGGTTCGGAACAGACAAGCCAAACCCTGGGTGATAGGAGCCTTCAACGAGCACCGGATCGCCGTTTTTGACGTTGATACGCGCGATTTCTGCGCCGCGCACCTCAACCCGGGCTAAGCTTCCTTTCAACGTCACCTTTGCGTCGGGATGGAAATGATAATTCGCCACGGAGTGACTGAACGTGCCTTCGACTCGATCCCGGACGCTTATGCCCTCGGGGTAAAAGCTCCACAGCCGCCGGTGAACCGGTCTTCCGGGTAAATGACGATATCCATCGTGCGCACAGGAAACCTCGACCCCGACCGCCGTCGCATGGATACCCTTGTCGAACGGGTGTGCGCGGCACCCGACCCTGAACCCGCCCCATACGTCGGAGGAATCCGCTCCGTTTACGGATACGGTGTTGTGTGCCGGCGTGCCCCGTTGCCGCAGTCTCTCGACACCGGAGCCGTACCGGGAACAACCGGAGTTAACCAGAATCCGCCGGCCGGCATGCGACAGTTCGAACGAGAGCGTGTCGGCATGCGCGTGTCCGGGGAGGTAGTCCGGACCGATGGGCGCCAGATCGAGGATAGCAACGCTCGCGCCTGACTCCACGCGCACGTAGCCGGATGTCTCCATGCTGAAGGCCATCCCACCGGGCGCCAGCGGGACCCGTCTGATAGCGTCCGTAGACTTCAGGGACACGCGCAGCCGCTCGCCATAGTCGCGAAGGGTCCCGAACTCCGGCGCAACACCGAACGCGGCGTCGTTGAAAAACGCAATTCCTCCGTCCGGGTGGCACATCAGGCGAAGCCACTCGAGCATCCGCCCCGCCGTTTCCTTCCAGACCTGCACCTGATCGTCCTTCAGCGGGCCCGGAAAGGTTCCTGCCAAGTTGATCAGATCCAGGACATCCTCCAGGACGATCGCATGATACATCGGGCTTCGCTCGAAGTGCCCGCCATCGTCCAGGACCTGCTCCGCCAGTTCCCGGTGGAGCAGGGCCGAGCCCTTGTCGATCCACCCAGCGGCTTCCCGGCCATCGAAGAACAGCCCCGCGAACACCAGCGCCTTGGCATTGGCAAAGAGGTGGTTACCGAGCAGGTGCGTTTCCATCCGCTTGGCCAGCCACCGCGCCTGCACTGCCAAGCTATGAATCCCATCGGTGTCAAGGGTGTTCCCTGCGAATGCCCACTTCACCCAGTTCACAATGCGCAGGGACGTCGGATAAGGCTCCCAGCCATTACCCGTGCCGGGAGGGTTCTCAGCCACCCATCGCTGCAACAAGGAGAGGTGCCATTGCCGGCGGCGGTCCGCTCCCTCGGCATTCAGGTCATCGAAGTAGTGGAGATTGTATAGCCAGAGCTTTTCGTGGACCTTCGCGTTCCAATCGTCCGCGCTTGAAAACTCGCCCGCCTCATTTAGAAAAACGAACGCGTTGGGTCCCGTCATGGTGGTTTTTCGGGCTGCGGCCGGCCACCATCGGCCCCGAAGATCCCGTAAGGCCGGTGCCGGCCCTGTCTCGGGATCGGGGGTGTACACCTGAAACCACAACCGCCCGATGATCTGACCGGCGCGAAGGTGGCGTAGGGTATGGAAATATCGCCGGAGCGTCGAAATCATCGGCCGACGCCGGTCCGGCTTTCAACGCGCACGCAATCCGTCACTCAGCAATCGCTGTCCATCGGTGCGGGGATTTGGCCCTTCGTCGGCGGCGATGCTGCGATGATTATGCTGAGGCCGCTGACCTCGTCCAGCTCGTTGAACGGGATGGGGGATCCGGCACCGACCCGCACGGCCTCTATGAACGATGCCACGCAGGCTTCCTGCCCCTTGTCCTGCCGCCAAAGTTTCATTTTGTGGAACCCGGGCCAGCCAAACCCCGATAGTCTACGAAAGTTGTCCAGCTTGAGTATCCGCCCGTCGGCGAACACCTCCAGCCGTTCCTTCGGGAAAGACTTGCTGCCGTTCGCGAAATAGTGAATGGAACCGATCGACCCGTCGGAAAATGTAAACTGCAGACTGACTGTATCCCCGGAAGCACAGTCCATTGTGGCTTTGGAATAAGTCCAGATCGGAAGAGCGTCGTGTAGGGAAAGAGTGTAGATCTCGGTGGTCGCCGTATCATTAAAAAAAAAAAAAAGAAAAAAGGAAAAAAGAATAAAAAATGGCAGATTTATTCAGTAAGTATGTGATGCAACGAGGAGAAG
>CAJVYZ010000086.1 GCA_913009915.1 uncultured Gemmatimonadota bacterium
AGACGTGTGCTCTTCCGATCTTTACATCCTCGAGGCCCAAAATGGAGAGCGCTGGGCGGTCGAGGACGGCCAGCTCGACGCCCGGCTGGCCGAGTTGCGCGCCAGGTACGGCACGCCGCCCAACATCGTCCACATCATGTGGGACGACACCTCATTCGGTGACGTGGGGATCCCCGCCATTCAGAAAATTCGTGGCTACGAGACTCCCCATATCAACAAAATGGCGGCGGAAGGCATCCTGTTCACCAGGATGTACACCGAAGTGGGCTGCACGCCGAGCCGGGCCGCGGTCCTCACCGGCCGACTCGCCATCCGTAGTGGCATGTACCACATCGGCTTTCCCGTCGAGGCCCAAGGCATGCGTGCCGAAGAGGTCACGATAGCCGAGGTACTGTCTCAGGCCGGGTATGCCACGGCATTCTATGGCAAGTTCCACTTGGGAGACATCGAACAGAGCTATCCGCACAATCAGGGGTTCGATGAGACCTTGTTTGCAGTGTACAACCAGGTCACCAGCCTGCAGAACATGAAGGGCGAGGCCGCCAACGCCACCATGGGGTTGATCGAAGAGTTGTTGCCCGACAATCCCTACAAGCTCGACGACACGTTCGTGCCGAAAGGCTACGTATTTCACATCGAAGGCAAGAAGGGCGAGTACACCCGCGAATGGCGCGGCACCACGCACGAGGATTATCTGGCGTTCGACCCCGAAGCCAAGAAACGCACCTTGGAGTTCATCCGCCGCAACGCCGAGGCCGGCACCCCGTTCTACGCGGCCTACTGGCCCCAGGATTTTTCGTTCATTCCCTCCCCTGTGAAGAGAACCCAGGCACGCAGCGTGTTCCAAGAGGACATGCAGTATCACGTGGATGCGTTCATCGGGCAGGTGATGGAGGAACTCACGTCGCTTGGCATCGCTGAAAACACCCTCGTGGTGGTCATGGCCGACAACGGCCCGATGGTGCACAACCCACCGCCGGGACTCGGCATGGTGGAAACCATTTTTCGCGGTGGCAAGGGTGAATTCCTGGAGGGCGGTGTCCGGGTCCCGGCTTTCGCGTGGTGGCCCGGCGTGATCAAGCCGGGACAACTCGTCGGCGACATCATCCATGAGGTAGATCTGTTCACGACGTTCGCCCGATTGGGAGGGGCGACCGAGTATATCCCCACCGATCGGGTGATCGATGGGGTCGACCAAACATCACTACTCCTCAATGGCGACACCAACGGCCGCCGGGACTACGTCTTCATCTATCAAGGCCCCAACCTAGGGGCGACCGTCAAGGGAGATTGGAAACGCCATTGGATCTCCGGCGACCCCGGCGATGCCAGCGGTATTGCCGCGGCCTACTACCACTTGCCGACGGATACCCGCGAAAAGAACCCCATGATGGTGAACGTGCTCCATATTCAGGAATCGTTCAACCGGATGAGGGTACGCCATAACGTCTGGAAACTGCGATATCCGGACTCCCATGTGGTGCACGGCGCACCTTTTACCGGCATCGAGAACGCCCGCCCCGAGACCAGGGCGTGGTCCGTACCGCCGGTGAATTTGGAGGATCTGCCGTTCGATTTCCTCGAGTACTATGACTTTGAACTGCCCCATCAGCCGATCACGCAATGAGAGGCCACGGGCCATTGTGAGCCTGATATTGCGAGCTAAAGGTCCGGTGGTGCTGAATAACGAATAATGAGCGCCGCGAATCTCGAATATCGAAGTAAAGTTGGAAGATCGAAGTTCACTTCGATATTCCTGGCATTCGAGATTCGAGATTCCCTCCGGGCGGATAACGACATGGCATAGGCCCACGAATGAACCGCATCGCAGCCGTAGCCATAGTGACGCTTGGCCTGACGACCGTGGCATGTCAAACCCACGACGGACCCGCTACCGCCGGCGAACACTCCCGCGCCGTGCCTCTCGACGGCCAGGCCAACTTCCGGGACATCGGCGGCTATCGCACCGCCGACGGCCGCACAGTGCGCTGGGGAGAGGTGTACCGGTCGGGTCGCCTGGACCATCTCACGGAACCGGACGTGGCCCGGCTGGATTCGTTGGGGATCCGTACGGTGGTCAACTTCCTGACGCCCGATGAGATCGCGCGCGGTGGTCCGGACCGCCTGCCCCAGGGTGTCAGGGAGATCCCCCTCCCCATCGTCAGCGGCAACGCCGAGGCGCTCACCGGGGTGGTGAATGAGGCCAGGCGCACCGGTGATTTCTCGCTCCTGCCACCGACCATCAATCCGGAAATTCACCAGCTCCTTATAAAGGAAGCAACAGCGGAGTACGCCGCCCTGCTCCGGGCGGCGGCCGACCCGGCCAACCGGCCTCTGGTACTTCATTGCTCGCACGGCATCCACCGGACAGGAACGGCGTCCGCCATTCTGCTCTCCGCCCTGGGCGTGCCGTGGGAAACGGTGCGGGAGGACTACCTGCTGTCCAACGTGTATCGCGCCGAGGAGATCGAGGGCCGGCTGGGCCAATTTCGGGAGATGTCGGCCGCGACCCAAGGCGTGGCGCCGGAGGACGTGGACATGGCGGGCGCCAACGCGTTCTACGTTCTGGAGGGGAGCTACATCGACGCCTCGCTTGACGAAGCTGTGGCGCAGTACGGGTCGATGGCTGGCTACATTCGTGACGGCTTGGGGATAAGCGACGAAGAGGTGGCCCAGCTTCGGGGTACGCTGCTTGTCGGCGCCCAGGATGAATAATGAATAATGACCGCCGCGAATATTGAATAGTGAAATGAGGTCCGAAGTTCAAAGTTCACTTCATTATTCAATATTCATGGCACTCAATATTCAATATTCTCTAGGGGCTCCAACCTGAACGACGATACGTGCCGAGGCCGCACCAGAGAGAAGTGCCTGCGGTCGGTGGTAAGGATCGAAACGATACCCAAGCGCTCGGCCTGGGCCACGATCGAGGCGTCGACGAAGCCGAGCGGCGCGTCGCGGTAGGTACCCATCAGTTCGTCCGCGCGGACCACGTCTTCGTCGTACAGCGGTTCGATGGAGAATTCCCCGGCGGCCAGCGCACGAATGAAGGCCTCTTCTGCCTCCGGCCCCACTCGCGTTCCCAGCAGATAACTGATTTCGGGGATGATGGTGACCGGAAGACGGACCCTCCGGGGGCCGCCGGCCCACCAGGTGACAACCCGTTCGTGCCAGCTGTCGGAGCGGTCGATCAGGGCATAGACGGCCCCGGTGTCGGCGAGGACGGTCAGTCGTGAGGCTCCTGCCAGAGGAGCTGGTCGACCCGGCCGGCGGTGTCGGAACAGCCGGACGCGAACTGGCCGGCGACGGAGGGCAGGCGGGTGGCCGGATCTTGGGCACTGAGCAGATAGCCCGCTACGGCCTCGCGGACCAGCTGGGCGAAGCTCTTCCCTTCCCGCTCGGCCTGGTCCTGGGCTTGGCGGAGGAGCTGGTCATCGAGGAATACGGTGGTTCGCTTCATAGCATATAGTATATGACATATATATGTCACCTGCAAGTCGGTCCCCAGGGAGGGCGGAAAAGGTGCGGTTGTTGGGAGGAATAACGAATAACGACCGCCGCGAATATCGAATATCGAAGTGATGTTGGAAGATCGAAGTTCACTTCGATATTCGATATTCCTGGCATTCGATATTCAAAACTCCCTACGGCCACCGCCGGAACGACGATACATGGCGAGACCGGACCAAGAAGAAGTGCCCCCACCCTTCTCATTGCCCCCCACCCCCCGTCGGGCGTAAGCCACCACTAATAGCTCTCCAATCTTCGACGCCGGCACGACACATGGACTGGCAAAGCGACCTTTCCGCCCTGCTCGACAGGCGGCTCTTCACCATCAGCGGCACCGTCACCACGGTGGGCTCGGCCCTGGCCATCGTGGCGATCCTGGTGGCCACCCACCTGATCGCCCGCTCCATGCGCCAAGTGGCTGCGCGCATCTTCAAGCGCCACAGGATCGACGATGATATCGCGGTGCAGACGACGGCGACGGTCCTGCAAGTGGTGGTCTGGTTGGTGGGGATCGAGATCGTGCTCCACCTGCTGGGCATCCGGCTGGCAACCCTGTTTGCCACGACAGGAGCCCTCGCCTTGGGGGCAGGTTTCGCCATCAAGAACGTGGTGGAGAACTGGATTTCCGGGATCACGCTCCGCATGAGCCAGACCATCAGGCCTGGGGACGTGATCGTAATCGATGACCGTTGGCTGACGGTCAAGAAGATCGGCATGCGAACGACCGACGCCCTCACGTTCGACGACGAAGAGGTCATGATCCCCAACGGCCTGGTCACCCAATCGATCGTCACCAACCTCACCCGGCACGACAGCCGGTACCGGCTCGAGGCGAAAGTGGGTGTGTCCTACGATCCCGATCTCGACCTGGTGCGACGGACCCTGGAGACCACAGTGAACGGGCTGGAGTGGCGCTCACATACCCAGGAGCCGGCGGTCTACCTTACCGAGTTCGCTGCCTCGTCCGTCAGATACACCGTGCACGTGTGGATCGATGACGTGCGACACGCCCTCAAACCGGCGTCGGATCTCCACGAGGCCATCTGGAGGGACCTCGAGCAGGCCGGCATCACGATCGCGCTCCCCCAGTTGGACGTGCACCTCGATCCACCGTCCGGCGGGAAAACCGATTGAAAGGACACAGGCCCATGGTCGACGCCAAAGGAAACATCCAGCGCATTGACGGCGAACTGCACCAGGTGACTCCGGTGCAGGACGATAACGGCAACGTAGTGGCCCATCACGTCAAGCCGCTGCAGCTGGAGCTGTCCGTCAAGGACATGGTGCAGATCATCGTGGGCGCGACCATTCTGGCCATTCCGATGGCGTTCACCGAAGAGGTATGGGATCTGGGATCCGCCCTGCCCTGGATCAGCGTGGTCCTCCTGGCCCTGGTATCACTGCTGTTCAGCGGGATGTTCATCTACCTCAACAGCTATCAACACCACATGCAGCTCTACCGGGGCGAGTTCTTCAAGCGCCTGATTTCTACCTACCTCTTTGCACTGATAGTGGTGGGCCTGCTGTTGATGATCGTCGACAAGGCCCCATGGGCTTCCGACTTCCCGCTGGCCCTCAAACGCACGATCATCGGGACACTGCCTGCGTCCATGAGCGCCACGGTCACGGACGCGCTTACCTGATAACCGCTTCACGGCCTGCGTCCCACCCCCGGGACGCCGTCCTGGGTTCCCCGTGACACGATTCATCGGTATTGTGGGCATTGCATACGGATCATTTCACCCTCCACAAAAGATTGCTATGCGCATCAACGTCTGGTTGCTCCCCATCATGGTTACAGTGGTCGCCTGCAGCGCACCCAAGACCGTACCCAATCCGTCGCCGACCACCCAGGTGTGGGCCCCGGTCGGCAATGACAGCGTGGCGGTCATGCTGCCGAGTCCGCCAGCCTTTGCTTCCTCGCAATCGGTGAAGGACAAGTACGACGAGAAGGCCGACAGCACAACTCTCTCCGTGGAAGTGCAGTCCCATAAATACTCGGTGCCTAAGAAGCGCCCCGGAGCCATATTTTCCTTTAGCTACCAGGGCAAAGCCAGCCCGCAGGTTCCTGCCATGGTGACACTGGAGGTGCGGACCACGGAGCCCCAAGTGTTTTAGGGCAACGCCGGCCGCTATACCGCGGGTGATCGAACCGTGGCATTCCCGGACGCGGCGTTCCACTCGGTCACCTCCGATTTCGGCACGGACGTCATTCTCACGTTCCAGATCCCGGTCAGCGACTACAGCCGGATGCTCGTGGCGGCTGAAGGGGCGTTGAGGGTAGGCGGGTTCGACATACCACTGGACGAGGGGGCGGTCGAATCGATGCGGGCGCTGGGGAGCAGGATGTGGTCGGGGAAGTAACATGAACGCCGCGAATAATGAACGCCGCGAATATTGAATAATGAAGTGAGGGGGGAAGTCAGAGTGGGCTAAGGCATTGTGCCGTTTATCAGCCGGAGGGGACACCGAGCACTCGGGCGAGCCACCGGAGTCGCCCAAAAGTGGGCGACCCCGGTGACTCGACTCTATTGAGTCGTCTTACTGTCGGTGGTCATCGACGCCAGCACCTGATCGATACTCAGGCTCGAACCTCTGGCCGGCGGGAACTCCTTCAGGCTCTCCGCGTACTTCGATACCATCACCTGGGCAGGCACCATGAGGAACATCCGGTCGGCCCACCATTTCACGTACATGTCCGACTGCTCCATAAACCTCTCGTAGGGATCACGACGGAGATTCGTCAGCATAGGCCAACTGGGAGTCTTGTGCCAGGCCGTCGGCAGGGCTCCCGACATCTCGGTCCAGATGATCTTCCAGGGGCCGTACCTGAGGGCGTTGAGATTGCCCGCGGCGTCGAAATAGAAGATCTCCTCACGCCTGCCCGGGCCCTGGCCCGTCAGGACATCCAACTGATTGTACCCGTCGATGTGGGCCTTGAAGGTCTTGCCGTCCGCCTCGACGCCCCCCTCCAGCAGCTTCGCCTTGATCATGGTGTCGCCGGCGGCCGCCAGCAACGTCGGCAGCCAATCTTCTTGCGAGAAGATGTCATTGATGACCGTGCCTGCCGGGAAGTGCCCGGGCCAGCGGGCGAGCATCGGTACGCGGAAGCCGCCTTCAGTGGTCAAGCCCTTCTCACCTCTGAAGGGATGATTCCCACCCTGCGGCCAGGTGAAAATCTCGGCACCGTTATCAGTCGACCAGATGACGATAGTGTTCTCGGCGATGCCAAGGTCATCGAGCTTGTCGAGCAACATCCCGGTGACATAATCCAGTTCTGACATGCCGTCGGCAAAGATGCCGTGCCCGGTGGAGTTTGCCCACTGGTCCGACAGGTGAATCCACACATGGTTCCGGGTAGAGACGTGCCACAGGAAGAACGGCTTGTCCTCGTCGTGCGCCCGTTGGATGAAGTCGAGCGATCGTCCCAGCAGGTCTTCCTCGATGGTCTCCATGCGCTTCTTGGTCAAGGGACCCGTGTCGGTGCATGATTGCTTTCCGACCATGCCCCAGCGTGGCTCCACTGTGGAGTCGAACGTCGCGGACGCCACGCAATCCATGACCCCGCGCGGGCCGAATTGCTCCCGGAACGCAGGATCCTTCGGGTAGTCCGGATTCTCCGGCTCTTCTTCAGCGTTGAGGTGGTACAGGTTTCCGTAGAATTCGTCGAAACCATGCACCGTCGGCAAGTACTCGTTCCGATCACCCAGGTGATTCTTGCCGAATTGACCGGTCATATAGCCATGTGGTTTCAGCAGTTCGGCAATTCCCGGATCAATCGCGCGGACACCGTGCTTGGCACCAGGCATTCCGATGGTCAGCAGTCCAGTCCGGAACGGAGTTTGCCCCAACATGAAGGAGGCACGTCCGGCGGTACAGGATTGCTGGGCATAGGCATCGGTGAACATGACACCTTCGTTGGCTATACGATCGATGTTGGGCGTGCTGCCGCCCATCAATCCCCGGTGATAAGCACTGACGTTGTCCTGCCCGATATCATCACCCCAAATCACCAGAATGTTGGGCTTGTCACCTTGTCCGTAGGCCGGGGCTGATAGGATAAACCCGAATACCATCACCGCAAGGACAAATCCGGTCCAACACCTCTTTCTGATTCCCATGGCATTACCCTCCATAACAACTTGGTGAGTCAAATAGTCCGTACCGGCGTACGGCAACCCGTAATCGCCGCGATCGCCATGACCCGTGACGGTGATCGCGCTTTCCTTATGTGATGATTTCGGCTTGAGGCGTCGAATCACCGTCTCGGATGTTGTGAGTAACGACGAACTGCTGCACTTGGTGATACCCGCTGGAAGGAAACTTTCACACTGTCGTTCCCCCTGGGCCTGCCCACAATTTTGTTCTCCAGCAAAATTGAATTGGATATCGGCCTACTTCTTGGCTTTCCGCTTCGTTGAGTTCGAGGACCTCGTTGAGATGGATCAGCGGCAACAGCCGATCCCGAAGCCGAAACACTTCTCTGTCATGAATTTTTTCAATTCGACGCTTGTCTTCAACAGCCAGGCGAACCAACTCGACGACTCCCAACTGCGGAATCGCAAACGACTCGCCACCGCTTTCAACCACCAACGCCGAAATGATCGCCAGCGTCAGCGGAATTTTGATCGTGACGGTTGTCCCTTCGCCGCGAGGCGAAACGAGATCGACTGTTCCACCAATTTTTTCGATCTGTGTACGAACGACGTCCATCCCGACGCCACGCCCTGAAACCGAAGTGACCTTCTTGGCCGTCGAAAGACCTGGACTGAACACGTACAACAAGACTTCCTTGTCGGACAGTTTGTTAGCCTCTGCTGCTGATTTTATACCGTTTTGGATGATTTTTGCGCGAACTTTCTCCACATCGATTCCGGCTCCATCGTCCTCGATTCGAATAATCACGTGGCCGCCTTCGTGGAACGCGTCGAGCTTGATCAGTCCCACCTCCGGCTTACCCGCTTTCCGCCGTCCTTCAGGAGACTCGATCGCGTGGTCGCCCGAATTTCGGACCATATGCGTCAGCGGATCTTTGATCGCGTCCAATACTGTGCGGTCCAATTCCGTTTCAGAACCGGACATTTCAAGTTCCATCGGCTTGCCGGTTATTTGCGAAAGATCGCGGACCAGTCGGGGAAGCTTGCTCCACGCATTTCCGATCGGTTGCATCCGCGTCTTCATCACCCCTTCTTGCAAATCCGTCGTCACGCGATTCAAATGGACGATCGGTGCCGCATACTTCGACTCCTCATCATCCCGAGCCAATTGCAACAATTGATTGCGAGTGAGAACCAATTCGCCAACGAGGTTCATCAAACTGTCGACAACGTCGACATTCACGCGAATCG
>CAJVYZ010000087.1 GCA_913009915.1 uncultured Gemmatimonadota bacterium
AACACAATGAGCTAATGTATGAACCGTAAACATTTTGTTTATTTTTTTCTTCTTTTTTGTGTTGTGTTTTTTTTTTTTTTTTTTCAAGCAGAAGACGGCATACGAGATATATCAGTGTGACTGGAGTTCAGACGTGTGCTCTTCCGATCTTGAGCGCTACCAAGCGGTCTCCGGCCGGGTGGCGCCGCAAGAAGGCGAAGCATCCCTCGGGTCCCGGGAACGTCTCATAGCTGCCCGACCGCAGGGCAGGGTCGGCACTTCGGTAGCCGAGGAGCGTGCGGTAGAGGTGCAGCATCGACCGGGGGTCGTTGGCCTGGGCCGCGACGTTGCGAGATTCGGAATCTGAGGTCAGGGGGAGCCAGGGGTCGACCGTTGAGAATCCGGCGAAGGGACCCTCGTCCCACTGCATCGGGGTTCTTCCCGGATCTCGACTACGCGCTGCGCCGAGGCGGAGGCCCTGAGGGTCGCGCAGCCGAGCTTGCGGTATCACCCCATTCTCCATCCCGAGCTCATCTCCCTGATAGAGCGTGGGTGTACCCCGTAACGTGAGGAGCAGCATCGCAGCTATCCGCGCCTGGGCCGTGCCCACTCGCGAGGCCAGGCGGGGTGCGTCGTGGCTTCCGAGCACGTAGCTGGGCCACGCCCAGTCAGGAAGGGTGGCTTCGAGGGCTTCGACGGATGCCTGGATGGCAACCGCGTCCCACGGCTGTTCCATGAGCCGAAAGTTGAAAGGCAGGTGGAGCTCGTCGTCTTCGCCGTAATAGCGCACCCAGCGTTCGAGGGTGTATCCGAGTTCGCCGATCGCGCAGACGTCGTCGTACTCGTCAAGAACCGACCGCATCCGACGCAGCACCTCGTGAACATCGTCCTGATCCTCGTTGTGGACGTGATGCTGGCGCCCATAGATGTCGTTGACGGGAAGATCGTTCGCCGCCGCCGGGTTCGCGGGATTGTCCCGGAGCGCGGCGTCCTTGAGGAGCCAGCCGATCACGTCCATGCGGAACCCGTCGACGCCTCTGTCGAGCCAGAACCGCAGCACATCGAACATCGCCTCCTCGACCCGCGGGTTGCGCCAGTTCAACTCTGGCTGTTCGGGAAGGAACTGGTGCAGGAAGTACTGGCCGGTGGCCGGGTCCAGCGTCCAGGTCGGGCCCCCGAACGGGCTGCCCCAGTTGTTGGGGAGAGATCCATCTGGCTTTGGGTCCCGCCAGATGTACCAGTCCCGCTTGGCGTTGCTCCGGCCGCCGGCTGAGTCGACGAACCACCGATGTTGATCCGACGTGTGGTTGGGCACATAGTCGATGACGACTCGGATCTTGCGACGATGAGCTGCGTCGACCAGTCGGTCGAAGGTTGCCAGATCACCGAAGATCGGGTCCACATCGCAGTAGTCGGCCACGTCGTATCCGAAATCGGCCATGGGAGATGGGTAGAAGGGACTGATCCAGATCGCGTCGATACCGAGCGATTCTCCTCCAGCGCCGGCCAGGTAGTCGAGCCGATCGATGATGCCGGCCAGGTCGCCGGTCCCATCGCCGTCGCCGTCCTGGAAGCTCCTCGGGTAGATCTGGTAGATCACGGCCGTCTGCCACCACGGCTGATGGTGCGCCGACGGGGTGGATTCGGCGATGTCTGGTTGGTTCACTTCGCCCCTGCTCCGGCCATTTCTGCTGATCCACCGACGGCCTCGAGCTCGGCGTCCACCGCCAGCAAGGTGAGAAGCGCCACCCAGGTCATGGCTGCCGCTGCCAAGGGCAAGGTGAGCAGGAGCGCGCCCGCGAAGGTCAGCACGCAGAGTATCCCGACGCCAAATCCGCGGGCGGGACGCCGCACGACGAACAAGGCGCTGTTGCGCAATGTGGTCCCCAGCCTGGGTTTTCTGGCCGCAAGCCAAAACGGCCAGTAGAAGAGGTTGACGATCAACCAGCCCAATCCGACCACCCCCCAGGTGACCCTGACCAGTGCCCAGAGCAAGCCGGCTTCGCTCTGATACGCCCAAAAATTGCCGATGACGACGGTGGCGACCGCCAGATTGAGTCCTCCCCACAGCAATGCCGGAAACGCCACCGAGCGCAACGCACGCCGGGCATCGCGCAACCCGATGACTTCGTCGTCGACCACCCTCCTGGCAAGGGCGTAGACGACTGCCGTCGCGATAGGTGCTGTGACTACTGGCAGTTGAAAGAGGAACCAGGCGATATTGAGTAGCAGGAGTGACCCGAATTCGCCCCACCACAGCCGAAGGGAACGCCGTGATAGACCAGCAACGCCACTGACGCCCGGCGCGCGTCTAACCGTCATCCCTTCAGTCCTGCGTAACTCACACCCTCGATGTAGTAGCGGCTAAACGCGAAGAACATTGTCAGGGGAACGATTGCGTTGACCATCGCCCCGACGAGGGTGATGTTCCAGGCGGCCGTGTATTGCTGCTGGAATACGCTCAGTGCAACGTTCAACACCCACATGTCAGGGGTGTTGAGATAGAGCAGAGGAGTGAGGAAATCGTTCCACATCCCTTGGAACTGGAGGATGAACAGTGTCAACAGAGCCGGTTTGGCCAGGGGAAGCACGATCGTGTTGAAGATCTGGAAGAAGGAGGCGCCATCGATGAAGGCCGACTCCTCCAGCTCTCGTGGGATGGCCTTGAAGAACTGGGTGAGCAAGAAAATACCGAAGGCATTGACCAACGATGGGATGACCAGACTGTAAGCCGTGTTCACCCACTGCATCTTGGCGATGACGATGAACGCCGGGATCAGCGTCACCGCGCCGGGAATCATCATCGAGGCGAGCATGAATGCGAAGATGAAGTTGCGGCCGGGGAAGCGGAGGCGGGCGAACGCATAGGCGGCCATCGCGCTGAAGAGCACCATGATGAACGCCCGCACCGTCGAGAGCAGCGCCGTGTTGTAGAGCCATCGGCTGAACCGTCCACCTCCGGCGATCACCGCGAAGACCTCGAACAACACCGTCGTCAAGCCACCGAGAAGCAACGCCGCCACCATGGCGAGGAGCACCCGACCCCAATCGGGCTCGGACATGGCCAGGACTCCGACGCCGATCAGAGCGATGACGAAAAAGGCGGCGCCGACTGTGAGTTGGAGAAGCCGACCGTCGAAGCCGAGCCCGACGTACCAGGCGGCCATGGCGCCGACGAGGAATGCCAACCCGATGGCGGCCGGAAGCCCGATCCGTCGCGGGACTCCTCGCCCCTTCGTTTCGCTCGACATGCCTCCAAGCAGAAACGCACCGAAGAAGACCAGCATGCCCGCCATGAGGCCGAGAGATGTCGCTCCTTCGGGTCGGGGCCGGCCGCCGAAGTCGGTGCTGAACAGCTTTGGCCAATTCTCGAACAGCCACTCGGCCGGCAGGAAGGAGGGTGGCCAGGCGATGATCTCGGCGTCCGATTTGAACGTCCCAAGGAACGCGAGGATGAATGGCGTGAAAAGGACAAGGCCGATGGCGGTGAGCAGCAGGTAGAGCAGCGGTCGGCGGACCAGCCGGACGACTCTCGCGGTCCACTGCCTGTCTTTCGGCGCGGGTATGCCAGGGCCCATCTCGGTGGTGTTTGTTTCAGAGACTGGCACTAGTACATCTCCGTTCCGGTCTCGATGAAGCGACGCTGAATGAGCGTGAACACGAAGATGATCGCCGCCAACACGAAGGCCATGGCGCTCGCGAAACCCATGCGCGGTGGGCCCAGGACGCCGAGAGCCTCGATGAAGATGAGGTACACGGGAGTCAAGGTCGTGTCGAGCGGACCACCGGCAGTCAGGATCTTCACCTGGTCGAAGATCTGCCACGTTCCGATCGTGCCCAGCACGACGATCAGGAAGATGACCGGCCGCAGCATGGGGATCGTGATCATGCGGAACCGCTGCCATCGCGAGGCTCCGTCGATCGAGGCCGCCTCGTGCAGGCCGGGTGGGACGTCCTGGAGGGCCGCCAGGAAGATGATCATGAAGGTTGGGGCCGTCGTGAATATGTTCTGGAACATGATGGCCATCCAAGTCACGCTCGGTCCCTGGAAGAACCAGTGCACGTTGGAGATGTCACCGCCGAACGCGGCCGCGATACCCTCGAAGAGGCCCGTCGGGTTGTTGAGCCACTGAATGGGTTCCCAGGTGGCGCCCCCCAGGGCCCACAGCTTCGTGAAGAACAAATTGATGTACCCGGTCTTCAGGTACATCCAGAAGAAGATCATCGTGATCACGACCGACGACGTGACACTTGGGGCGTAGAAGACGGTCCGGAAGAAGCTGCTTCCCCGGATCTTGGCGTTGAGGAGGACGGCCAGGCCAAGGGCCAACGCCGTTTGAGCGGGGACGACGATGACTACGTACCAGAAGACGTTGCCGAGCGACCGCAGGAATTTGGCATCGCCGAATGCCTTGGCGTAGTTGTCGAGTCCGGTCCATTCGGGGGCTTGAAACAGGTTGAACTTGGTGAAGCTCACGTAGATGGCGAAAGCGATCACCCCGATCGTGAACACGAGGGTGATCAGCAGATACGGCGCGATGAAGAAGTAGCCGGTCAACGCCTCGGTTCGTGCCCGACGGTCGCGCAGCATTCGTCGCCACTGCCCAGGTTGGCGTCGAGTCGCCGAAGTCCGGGTCGTGTCCGTCATAGCCTTTTCTCCGTAGGCCTGGCGGGGCCAGGCCGTGGTCCCTCACCGCGAAGGGTGAGGGACCATATGCCTGGGTGTCCGGGGGAGGAAGGATTCACCCGGGGTCAGCCTCCGGCCTCGTCGAGCGCCGTCTGTGCCTCCGCTTGAGCCTGGGCGAAGGCCTCATCGACGGTCTGGTCGTCGAGATAGATGCGAGCCAGCGCCTGGTTGACGGCCTCATTGACGCGTCCCGTGTTCGGGCCCCAGTAGTTGACCTTCGACAGGGCCCATGTTCCGCCGATCGCGATGGCGGCGTCGTTCTCGTTGACGACGAGGTCGATCTGCTCTGGATGGGTGCTGTACGCGAATCCGGTGGCGACGATTTCGCCCTGGTTGGCCGCGCCGGTCACGTAGACCGTGAACGCGGTGGCTGCCAGAGGATACTTCGTTGCGGCGTTCACGCCGATCCCGTTCGTGAAGATGATGTCGGCCTGGCCAACGGGGCCGGTCGGCAGGGGCACTGCCTTCCATTCCACATCCGGGAAGTCATTCTGCAGGAAGTTGACCATCCACCCACCTTCATAGGTGAGTCCAACGAGTTCCTTGCCGATTGCCTCGCCACACCATCCGGCGCCGACGCCTGCGGCTTCCACGAGGGCACCGCTGTTCATCATCTCGAGGATGAACGTCGCCGCCGCCTTCACCTCAGGCGTGTCGAGGGTTGCCGTCTTGAAGTCGTCACTCGTGAACGAGCCCCCGTTGCCGAACGCCCAGGGTGCGAACCGTGCCCAGTCGGCGTTCTGGCAGAAGCCGGCGAATTCGGTGTTGTCGGCGATCGTCTGGGATGCCGCGGCTAGGTCGTCCCATGTCCAGTCCGCCGTCGGCTCGTCGATGCCGGCCGCCGCGAAAGCTGCCGGCAGGTACACGAGTCCGAGTGTGCCCCAGTCTTTCGGCAGGGCGTAGGTGGCTCCGTCCTGAGTGAAGATCGTCAGCAACGTGGGGATGAAATCATCCCTGGAGGTGCCGGCGGCGGCCATCGCGTCGTCCAACGCGAGCAACTGTCCCGTGGGACCGAATGCCGTCATCAGCTGATCGTCGACGTAGAACGCGTCAGGTGCTGTGCCGCCGGCCATCGACGCCTTCAGCTTCACCTGAAAGTCGGCAGGGATTGGCTGGTAGTCGACCGTGACCGCCGGACATATTTCGTTGAATCGTGTGATCGAGTCGCGATATATCTGCTGCTCGGTCTCGTCACCCCAGCCGGAGAACACAATGAGCGCGTCCTCTTCTACCTCGGTGAAGCAGCCCGCCTCGGGCGGGAGCGTCGTTGGAGGGGTCGTGTCACCGGCAGTCGTCGCGGTGGCGGCGTCGGCGGATGTCGTTGCCGTCTCCGCGTTGCCATTGCCCCCACATGCGGCCGCCACGAGGGCCATGACTGCAAGAAGCAGCGGCCAGCGTACGCGTTTCGTCATCCGGGTTCCTCTTTCTCTTGTCATCCGGGTTCTCCTTTTCTCGGTCGTCGGGGAACCGACCCAGCCTCATGCGCGTTCGAGTTGTTTCGCTCGCGGATGAGCAGGGCGTTGAGTTCCCCTTCGCGGGTGACCGAGGTAACTGTTGCCTCGCGGGGTCGGCACCGCTGCTAATTTGCGGTCCGGTCCGCGAGCGCGGCAGCGCTCTCGGCCGTCGGCGGAGTCGTCCACTCCTGCTACTTACACGGCGTGGACGGCTCCGTTGAACTTGGCTGCTATTCATGGTCGGTCTCGTGGCGTCGCGGGCCTGACGAATTCATGACCGGTGCGGGCGATTCGTCGCAGCCGCAGGAGCTGCGCACGATCAGCTCGGTCGCCAGCGTCGTGCGAGAAGATACGGTGATGACATCTTCGAAATGATCGAGCAGAACCCGCCCTGCCCTCCGGCCGATCTGGACGATCGGAACCCGCACCGTCGTCAACGGTGGATCTGAGAGCGCCGCCCATGAGATGTCGTCGAAACCGACAACGGCGAGGTCTTCGGGGACGCGCCTGCTCAGTTTGGCGGCTTGTCTGATCGCGCCGATGGCCATCGCGTCGTTGACGGCGACAATGGCCGTTGTGTCAGGCCAGGCCTCGAGCACTTCGATGAGCGCAACGGCCCCGGTCGCGATGGTGGTGTCCTCGACGCTGACCACACGGGGTTCGAGTTCGGCAGCCTTCATTGCATCGCAGTAGCCGTCGGCCCGCCCATCGCTGCTGACCCAACCCGGCGTCCCCCGCAACAAAGCGATCGAGCGGTGCCCGTGGATGTCGATCAGATGGCGCGTCGCATCCCGACATCCCCCGGGGTCGTCCGCGGTGACGGTCGGGATCGCCGTCTCCCGCAGCGCGTTGTCCACGAGGATGACTGGCATGCTCCGGCCGGCAGCCGCCAGAATGAACTGAGGTGGGATATCCGGTCCAGCGGCCACGAGGGCGTCAGCTCGTCCTTCCTGCAGGACGGGGAGAGTCCCCGGCCCGGCCCTGAGGTCCTCATCGGACAACGTGAGGAGCAAGACGCCGTAGTGCTCGGCGGCCAGTGTCTCCTCGAGACCGCGCATGATCCCCGGGTAGAAGGGATCGACGCTCAGCGGAAAGTGATGCCGATGCACGGCGAAGACGACGGTGCGAGTCGTTGCCGTAATGAGGGCTCGCGCCGCGGCGTTCGGCCGGTACGACATTTCCTGAGCGGCTGCCACGACCTTGCGGCGCGTCTCTGCACTCACACCCGGCTTGTCGTTGAGTGCCCGCGATACGGTGGCTGTCGATACGCCGAGGTGGTCGGCAAGTTCGCGTAGCCTCAACATCCCATCAACTCCGTAAGGTGTTCGCAATCGCTTGCGCTATCTTTGCCGCCCGTGTTGCAATTGTCAACGGCCACCTGACCGGGAGCCTTCAAACAGATGCTCATAGATCGAGTCGATCTGGAATCCGTCGATACCAGCGGCGAGGAGGCGCTCGAGATCCTGGCGCGCCAAGTCGATGTGGGCATGAATTGGATAGTGAAATGTGTTGATCGCAGCGAACGTCAACGCTCCGCTCTGGCGGAGTGCCTGCACGGTCGTCCTCGATAGGTCGTGCGCCCGCCCGATCCAGTACTGCCCCTCGAGCGAGATCGTTCGCCCACCAGTGACCTGGTGCAGGTCGTGGTCCGAGACCGGGAACATCGCAGTGTCGGCCAGGTACTTCTGTTCGAGCGGATGGTTCCAGGTCAAGACGGCGCCCCCGAGATCATGCTCCCGCAGGAGAAGACCGATGGTCGCAAAGAACGTCTCCGAACCGATCGAGTCTCCGAACGTCTTGAAGTCCAGCATCACCCCCAGTTCGAGCGACCGACACAGCGAGAGTCCTTGGGACAACGCTGCGATGGGCTCGTCACTTGCCCGGTACCGAATCGCCGACAGTTCATCGCTGGTCAGGTCCCGGACAGATGCGTCGACACCGCAGCTGGTCAGCAGGTTCCCCTCCCGGCCATGGAACATCACCGGATGTCCATCCCCGGCCTGCTGAACATCGAGTTCGACCATGTCATACCCGTGGGCGGCCGCCAGCCGAATGGCCGCCAGCGAGTTCTCCGGTGAGGATGGGGTGATCACCCCACCGCGATGGGCAATGAGCAGGGGATGCCGGGCCCGGACGCGTGAACGATCATCTAGATCGATCAAACCACCGTCCCTCGACGTCTTCATGCGGACCTCTCTCAACTGCTCGTGTACTCGAAGCCTCTGTGGATCGGTGGCCTTCTCCAGGCAGTCTGGTGGAATCCGTACGCCGGGAGGGCTCAACAGATCGCAGGGCCAGGTGCGGGATCGCTGTGTCGTGGACCCAAACGCCATTTATCAATGAGGTCCTGGCGGGTACGGTGGATCATCATGGGATACGAGGTTGTCAGGCTTGAAGCGGATGGTGCGGCTGGAATGGCCGCAGGCATCGAACAGATCGCTCGTGGCGCCTTTGCGGCGAACGCCGACTTCGGTACTCCGGAGGGCGCACAGATGATTGCCAGGGCCGTGGTCGGGCATGCCACGAACGACGGCTACCGATGCTGGGTAGCCATAGGTGAGGGAGGGAGGCCGATCGGATTTGCCTACGGGTTCCGTTCGTTCGAGATCGGAAGAGCGTCGTGTAGGGAAAGAGTGTAGATCTCGGTGGTCGCCGTATCATTAAAAAAAAAAAGAGCGACTACGCCTCTGTGTGACCCCAGCCTCGTCTGCATGCTGCCACTCG
>CAJVYZ010000088.1 GCA_913009915.1 uncultured Gemmatimonadota bacterium
GCGTCGGGCAGGGTGCCGGGGCTCGCGTCCATTGCCGCGGGCAGACCCAGAAGGAACTGCGCGGGCTAGACTGGATAGACCTCCGACCGCGGGATGGAACGGATATCGCCAACGAGAAACGCACCCTCGGCCAGGTTCACTCCGTGCTGGTACTCCCCGACCGGCGCATCGGGCTGGGCATGGTCAGGCGGGAAGCCAACATCGGCGACACGGTGATGGCCGGCGGGCGTGAAGCCACCATCGCCCCTCTCCCGTTCGACCATCCCGATCAGGCTGCGTGATTCTGGTAACCGGCGGCACCGGACTCGTGGGGCAGGAGATCCTCCGCCACCTGGCAGACGCGGGCGTGCCGATGACCGCGCTGGTACGCTCCGCCGAAGGTGAAACCCTGGTCCGCGGACTCGGCGCCGAAGCGGCGCGCGGTGTCGTCGAGGACGCGGCCACCTGGCAGCAACCGTTCACCGGCCTCAGCGGTATCGTTCACGCCGCCGCCATCGTGGCCGAACCGGTTTCATGGGATCGCTTCGAGGCCGTCAACGTCCAGGGAACACGGTTCGCCGCTGACACCGCACTCGAGCACGGCGTACCACTGGTGCACATATCATCGGTGGCCGTCTACGGCCGCCGCGCCGCAGACGACGAACCATACAGCATTACCGAGGAATACCATCGCGGACGGATAGAAGAGCGCGACTACTATGCCAGGTCAAAGCGCCTGGCGGAGCAAGCCGTGTTCGATCGTGCCGCACACGGTCTCCAGGTGTGCGCCCTGCGGCCATGCGTGGTATACGGACCCGGCGACCGACTGCTTCTTCCGAGTCTTCTGCGTTTGGCGCGTCGTGGCTGGTTACCCAAGATCGGCTCCGGTACCGTACCCATGGCACTGGTTCACGCCACCAGCGTGGCCCAGGCCGCCCTCGCCGCCATCCGATCGGGCCGGGGCTGGGGCCGGGCCTTCAACGTGACCGGAGACGCGCCGGTCACGGCCAACGACCTGTTCCAGGCGGTCCAGACCGTCGTGGAACGGCCCGTCCGAACCGTGCCCGTACCCGCTGGGCCGGCCCTGGTGTTGGCGCGGGCCGCCGAGTTTGGCCTTCGGATTGCCGGCCCGCGGCGCTATCCCGGTTCCCTGCAGGGCGCCGTGCGGTTTCTGCGCGGCGGGGACCCGTACAACGCCGACGCCGCGCGCGAGGTCCTCGGGTGGCGGCCGACCGTGAACCATCGAACGGCATTGGTCGAAGCATTCCAGGCCATCGCCGCAAGGGAAGCGGCCTGACCCGCGGAATGGCGGCAACGCGCTTCCGCTCCATCGACGCCGTCAACCGGGCCATCGTTAGGTGTGAGCGCTGCCCACGCCTGATCGCCCATTGCCGCGCCGTGGCCACCACGCGCAAGCGCGAGTTCCGAGATTGGAACTACTGGGGCAAACCAGTCCCGGGATTCGGGGATCCGGCAGCGCGCCTGATCATCGTGGGCCTGGCGCCGGCGGCCCACGGGGCCAATCGCACCGGCAGGATGTTCACCGGCGATTCGAGCGGCGACTGGCTCTACGACGCCCTGCACCGGTTTGGCTTCGCCAGTCAGGCCTCATCCACGGGCCGCGACGACGGCCTGGAGTTGACCGACTGCTACATCACCGCCTCGGCACGGTGCGCACCACCAGCCAACAAACCCCGGCCGGACGAGCTGGCAAACTGCCGCCCGTTTCTCGAAGCAGACCTGGCGTTGTTGCACGGCACGGCGGTGGTGCTCCTGCTGGGACGGATCGCCTGGCGCCATTGGCTCGAGGCGAGTGGCTGGTGGACTCGGTTGTCGGTGGAGGAGCGGCCTCTGTTCGGGCATGGCCAAGCTACCACGTTGCCGGATGGACGGACCGTCGTTTGTTCCTACCATCCCTCGCGTCAGAATACCAACACTGGCAGGCTCACCCACGAGATGTGGTACGACGTCTTTGCCCACATCCGGACGCTGATCCCAGACACGACTCCGTAGTCCCGGCCACCTCTTCGGCCGAGCGCCGTGGAGCCGCTCATACGGCGCCCCCCTCAGAACGCAGAGCGCCTCCCGCCAACGATCCCCGATGACTCGGCGCTCCCCGAGAGAGAGCGGCTACGGCCGCCGGTCACCCGTTTCACGAGGAGACCCCTCGCCAGCGTGTCGCCCACGGCCACACCGTTGATGAGGGCCACTTGCTCGACGGCAATCGACGATGGATAGCGGCGATGGAACTCGGTCACCGTCATCCGCCGGGGAAGCCGCACCAAGGCGATGCGAGCCGGCTCGACGTCCAGCACCGTCGGATCGGTTTCCCGCTCGAACGATCCGATGGCGGCGCTGATGGCGATACGCTCCCGACTGAAGGCCGCCCTGGTGCCGTAGCCGAGCAACTGGTAGATGTTGCCGTTGTAGGCCACGTGGGTCACTAGCCCGTTGAGGACGCCCCGTTGTGTCGGCACGCTGAAGTACCGGGTATCGGCCGGCAAACCGTTGACCGGATCGGACGACGAAGATTCCTGGCGAACGCCGGTCTGGGCAAAGAACGTGTCCGCCGCCACCCGCGGGGAAGTAGCCGGCACGATTCGCAGCTGCAGCACGGCGTCTTCCGTGGCGTTCATACCGATCACGGCTTGCGCCAGATTCTGCTTCTTCCAGCCGGAGGGGAACGACATGCGAAACCGCAAATCAGGATGGTGGAACCGGTCGCCCTCGAAGTAGCCCTCCCGCGGATCGGGACCAAAGACCACGCCGTCGATGTGCCTCAGGTAGTCGTCTCGCCCTACTGTGAGCGTCGACGGATCAACCGTCATTGTCGCCGCACGCTCGGCCGACCGGGCGGCCCGGTTCTCCGGATCTGGGTGAGTGGATTGCCACTCGGGGAGGCGGCCGCCTCCGCCCAGCCGTCCCAGCATCTCGAACATGTCGGTGGCCCCCCGGGGATCGTACCCGGCCTCGACCATATAGCGGAAACCGAGCTCATCGGACTGGTTTTCGTCGTCACGACTGAACTTGAGGAACAACACCTGCAGCCCGCTGCCGGCAACCTGGTGCAGTACATCGAGGCTGGGGGTGAGCACCATCCCCACACCCAGCCCGAGCTGGGCGATCTGCGCCTTGCTGATCTGACTGACCGAATGTTTGGCCGTCACGTGACCGATCTCGTGCCCCAGCACCGACATCAATTCCGCCTCGGAATTGAAGTATGCCAGGATACCACGGGTCACGAAGATCGAGCCTCCGGGGAGGGCGAAGGCGTTGACGGTGGCGTCGTTAACCACGGCAAACGACCAGGGAAGCTGGGGTCGCTCGGAAGCCAGCGCCATCGATTGCCCCAATCGGTTCACATACGCCTGGAGAGACGAATCGGGGTAGAGCCCGATGGTGTTCACCACGCTCTGGGCACCCTCCTGACCCATCCGGATCTCCTGGGACTCGGAGATGAGGGACAGTTCGCGCTTGCCGGTGACCGGATTGACGGCACAGGCCCACACCAGCGCCGCACAGGCCACCAATGCTACGGTCGCCTTGGGAGAGGCTACCCCGGTCACGGGTTCACCCCGATCCGGTCCAAACCGTCCGCGCCGATCACCGGCGTCCAAGGCAGAAGTTCGTACTGCGCCACCCCGTGCTGTACCAGGGGATCCTGATCCCGGATCCGGTTGAGCGTGGCCTGCAAATCACCGTCGGGGACCCGCAGGAGCAACGCGCCGCCCATGCGGGGCTGGAACGGCCCGGAGGCCAGCAGCCACCCGTTGTCGTACAGTCCCTGCAGGTAGGCCCGGTGCTCCTCCACGTGCGGCAGTACCTCCTCCAACGGTCTCCGATAACGGATGATGGCGAGTGCGTACATAAGGGACCTCGGCTAGAAGTTTGAACGTTCCGGCTGTCCTCCGCGATACCACTGCGGTGGCGTTCCGGTGGCCAGGTAGCGCACGATGACAATCGCCGACGTGACGACCTGGCCGAAGTGGGCGAAGTCGATGGTTTCGATTTCGTCGGAGGGCTCGTGCCAATCGTCGTGGAACCCGAAGGACGACAGCGTGTGCGCCGGAACGCCGCGCCGGGCCAATACCACACTTTCAGTGAGGAGATACACTCCCTGCTCGGGTCTGGGATCGGGTTCGACCTCGATGTCGATTCCGGCGTCCTCGAGCAATCGACCGAGGTTGGTGCGATCACTACCAGTAATCCATGCAACACCGGGTCCGACGAGGGGGTCGGGCCGGCCGATGTTCTCCAACCACAAGGCCGCGACCGTCTCACCCAGCGGTGCCGCCGGATATTCGGCATAGTAGTGGGTTCCAATGAAGCCGATCGCCTCACCTGCCGTAAACAAGAACACCACCGACCGCTTCAGGCCGGGCCCGGCCGCCAGGACCCGGGCGATCTCCAGCGCCCCTGCCGCGCCAGATGCGTCGTCGGCTCCGTTGTAGATCGAATCGCCGTCGACCGGGCGCCGAATACCCAGGTGATCGTAGTGGGAGCCCACTACCACCGTTTCCAAGTTGGTGGAATCCGCGCCGGGCAACCGCGCCACCACGTTGACAGCCATGAGCTGCTGTTCCGGTGGGAGCAGGCCCCACGCCCGGACCGACGGGTAGAAACTGAATCGTCGCCTGCCGTCGGCTCGCTTGGTTACCTGAATGGGAACCCGTTGGAAGTAGCCGCTGTCGCCGACGGGTTCGAGGCCAAGCCGTTCCAGCTCACCGGCGATGTACCGCGCCGCGGCGGCCGCGCCCTCGCTCCCGGTGAACCGGCCCTGGAGCGAATCGGCGGCCAACACCGACACGGCCTCCCTGAGCCTGGCCGTGTCCACCCCGGCGGCGGCGACACCCGCCGCAGGTTGCCTGCTGGAGCCGCACCCGGCAGTGGCCAGGACCGCGCCGAGAATGATGATGAAAAAGGTGGAACGTATCAGGACTGGGGGGGAGTGCATGGGGTTCCTGGACGGTGTGATATCGAAGTAAATGGTAGCTACAATGGAACGATTAGCCGCCCCTGGAGCCGATCGCAAGCTTCGCGACATCCCGGCACTGCCCCCTGTACGCGGCCTCTGTCCGGGATAGATTCATTGGTTGATGGTTGGCGCTGAGTCACCACCAGACGACGTCTCCCCGTCCCGGAGGATTGCATGGTCGCCATTCAGGAATCGGCCACGATCGAGCAAGACGACGCCCACCTCCTGCGTGAAGCCGGCCTCCGAGTAACCCGCCCGCGGCTCCTGGTCATCGACCTCCTCCGCTCGACTCCAGGCCATCATTCCGCCGACGACATCGGGACACTGCTGGCCGAGAAATCAACGCCGCTCCCCCGGGCATCGGTATACAACGTTGCCAGCGCCCTGGTGGATTGTGGCCTAGTCACCATGGTCTCCGTCGGCCCCGGGAGCGCGCGCTACGAATACGGGGCGCCCTGGCACCACCACTTCGTCTGCAAGATCTGTGGTGCCATCCAGGACGTACACTGCGTCCTGGGCAAGAAACCCTGTCTCGACCCTGACGACATCGCGGGTGACGTCGAAGAGGCCCAGGTCACCTTCCGGGGTACCTGCGCCTCGTGCCTGAGGGCCGTACCAGCCTAGGCTTTCCTCAGGACTCATGCCCCGGGGCAAGCCCCACCACGCTCCCGCATCTTTCTGGGACCACGGTCTCAGCCGGCCAACCCTTCTAGCCGCGGTGTCCTCATTCACCTGCTGGGCGAGCCGATCAACGGCCAAACTGCGCCGGCCCAGCCATCCCGTAGGCCCGCCGGGCAGGAGGGCATCATCGGCCAGCACAAGGGAATCTTCACCTACCACCTGACGTTCAGAACGTCAAAGAGGCCTGATCGGCGGGGGTGTCATCCCTCGCGCGAGACGAGTAGGATGGCCGTGGCACGGAACCCCGGAGGACTAGAGGACGTGACTGAGTGAGCGCCACAGACAGAGACATTCGTCTTGCCGTCCAGGCAGGCACCGTGGCGTCCGCCTCGATCATCGCGTTCCAGATCGCGGGGAAGGCGACCCGTGACGCACTGTTCCTGTCCAACTACGAGATCCTCGCCCTTCCCGCCATGATCATGGGCGCCTCGGCGTTATCGCTCCTCCTCGCCGGTCTGGTAAGCCGAACCGGCGGCCGCCTCGACCCGGCCCGGGCGGTGCCCCTGGGGTTTGCCTTGAGCGCCCTCCTCACCCTAGGAGAGTGGGCGCTGGTCGGCGAATACCCTCGAGCAGTGGCGATCGTCCTGTACCTCCACTTCACCGGACTGGGAGCCCTGCTCATCTCGGGATTCTGGTCCGTGGTGAGCGAGCGATTCGATCCACGGACCGCCAAGCGGCAAATCGCCCGCATCGCCGCTGGAGGCACAGTCGGCGGCCTGCTCGGTGGCATGATGGCCGAGCGGAGTGCGGCGCTCTGGTCGATCGAGGCACTCTTTCCGATGCTGGCCCTGTTGCACGTGGCGGCGGCCGTGCTGACGGCCCGAATGGGGCGGGCCACCCCCTCGCCTGCGCCCACCGCGGAATTCACCGAACACCGGAAACTGCCGAGATCTGGCCTCCAGGTCCTGCGCCGGTCGCCCTACCTGACGACCATCGGGGCGCTGGTGTTCCTGACGGCCCTCAGCGAGGGACTCCTCGATCTCTCGTTCAAGGCATGGGCGTCAAGCGGCATGCGGGGGGAGGACCTGCTGCGGTTCTTTGCCGTGTTCTACACCGCCACTGCGCTCATTACCGTCCTGGTCCAGACCCTCGCCACTAAGCGGCTCTTGCGGCGCTTCGGGTTGGCCGTATCCGCGGCCGGTCTTCCAGCCGTCGTCGCCCTTGGTGCCGGCGGCGTAATGCTGTTTCCTGGTTTGATCCAGATCATGCTCGCCCGAGGGGCCGAGTCGGTTGCGCGCAATTCCCTGTACCGATCAGCCTACGAACTGTTGTTCAATCCGGTCAACGCGCTCGACAAACGGGTGATCAAGCCCATCCTGGATGTCGGCTTCGTCCGCACGGGCGACTTGGCGGCCGGCGCCTTGGCGCAGATCGTGCTCTTCCTTTCTCCCGCCGGGGCGCGGGGGTTGCCGATGTACGCCCTGACGTTCGTGCTCGCGGTCGCCGCCATGGCCGTGGCGCGTCGGCTCCATCGAGGATACCTCAAGACGCTGGAGAAGAGCCTGGTGGTGCGCGGTAGCTACCTCGAGGACGATGGCTCGTCCAACGTGGCGCAAACGGCCATCATGCAGACCCTGGGGGCCATCGACCTTACCCAGTTCCGGGAAAAGAAATCCGCCACGCACGCGTCAGAGGCCACCGTGGCGGGCGTTCCCCCGGCTGAGCCGACGGGCGCTCCCAAACTCGATCCTGTCATGGAGCGAATCCTGGAACTCAGATCGCGCGATCGCTCGCGTGTCCGTCGCGCGCTGGCCGAAGCGCCGCTCACCCTCGAGTTGGTACCGTACGTCGTCCCGCTGCTCGCCTGGGACGAGGTGGCCCGCACCGCCATGAGGGCACTGCGCCCCCTGGCCGATCGAGCCACCGGACTATTGACCGATTACCTCCTCGACCCGGACAGCGACTTTTCCATCCGCCGGCGCCTCCCCCTGATCCTGGCCGACGCCACGACGCAGCGTGCGGCAGACGGCTTGTTGGCCGGCCTGGAAGATCACCGCTTCGAGGTGCGCTATCGATGTGGCCGAGTGTTGAGCCGTATGCACGCCCGGGACGCTTCGCTGCGGGTCGATCGCGTGCGCGTGCTGGCCATGATCGACCGGGAGGTGGCGGTCGACCAGGGGGTGTGGGAGAGCCGTCGCCTGCTCGACGCTACTGAGGATGACGACAAGTCACCCATTCTCGACGAGGCCCTGCGAACCCGGGCCGACCGGAGTCTCGAGCACGTCTTTACCATGCTATCCCTCATCCTCCCGGCGCAGCCGCTTCGGGTGGCGTTCCGAGGGTTGTTTACCGATGACGCCCTGCTGCGGGGAACGGCGCTGGAGTACTTGGAGTCGGCGTTGCCCGACGACCTGCGCCGCAAGCTGTGGCCCTTCCTCGAGACACCCATCCGCCGGGGGCGCCACCCGCAATCGTCGGGCGATGCCTTGCAGGGCCTCCTCAGTTCAGAGGACACCATCGCCGACAGGCTCGACGCCCTGAAACGCCTCAGGGAAGAGTCGCAAGACTAAACCGGCGGCTGGCCCGTTTGGGTGAGATGAGTGTAGATCCGACCGATCGCGATCGCGACCGCTATCCAGATCAGCACCAAAACGATATTGACAACGGCAAATCCACCGGGTCGTAGAGCGAAGTATGTGGTGCCGACGAACACGAGCGCGGCCGATAGCACGTCACCTGCCCGATGGAAGAAGGCGTCGACCACCTGCTTGGCCTTGTATTTCTGCTCGCGCGTCGTGGGGAGCCACAGGGCGTTCTTGACGGTGTTCTGCAGCGAATAATCGGTGGCATTTTCGATGGTCTTGGTCGCCCTCACTGCGGAGAGAAGTGGGTAGAAGGCCAGCACGCCGTAGCCCAGCATCGCGGTGAGCGGCAGGACCAGAATCCCGATTCGCACCCCGGCGTACTTGATGATTCGGGAGACCAAGAACAATTGCACCACGACTCCTAGAATATTCACCACCAGGAAAAAATCCGAGTAGAAGCTGGCGATGTATTCCTTTTCGGTCAGCCCGCCGGAGGCACCCGACGCGACAGCGGCCCCGGCTGCGCTTTCCACCGTCCTCGACAGGATGTATTCGCCGGTGGTGTTCACCCAATTGGTCAGCAGAATCATCAGCGCGATGAGCAACAGG
>CAJVYZ010000089.1 GCA_913009915.1 uncultured Gemmatimonadota bacterium
CAGGCCTTGGCGGACTTGACCCCCCGGGATCAGGAAGTGCTGCTCCTGTGGGACGGTGGACTGAGTTACCCTGAAATAGCTGAACGCACCGGACTGGCCATCGGCGCCGTCGGGACTACCCTGGCACGGGCACGGAAGCGCCTGGTAGAGGCATATGACAGACAACAGCTTAGTAAACAAGCGTCACATTCCTGAGGAGGAACTCCACGCGTACCTCGACCAGGCGCTGAGCCGGTCGCAGTGCGTGGAGATCGAAAGCCACCTCGCGGTGTGTGCACCATGTCGCGAGCGGCGCGATGACATCGCCGCGTTGCGGGACCGGACCACGGCGTTGTTGTCGACCTTGGCCCCGCCGACGATCCACACCCCGCCGTTCGCTGAACTGCGGCGGCGGCACGTGGAGCGTTCGGCACGACGGCAGCGTATCATTCGCCGGTCGGCCTGGGCCGCCAGCATAGTGATGGCATTGGGATTCGGGTGGGGCGCCCGGACGTTTGCCCCGGGCGGCACCGAAGCCGCGGCAGCTGCCGAGAAGCTTCCGGCGATCCCGGTGGAACTAGCCGTCACGACGCCGACCGTGCCAATCACCATCAGCGATCCCGCCCGGGCGGACTCGGCCCCGGCCGGCCTGGTCGGCCAGTATTCAACCGTGACCGATGAGCCGGCTGCCGAAACCGACCGGGACAGCACGGTGGCGCCTCAGTCCAACCCCCTAGTGCGGGACCGCTTCCCCAGTTCCCTGGCGGATCGCTCCCTCAACGAGGAGCCCGAGCTGAGCATCACTTCCACCAGCCTCGCCGACCAGGATGAACTGAAAACCGACGGCCTGTGGCGGTCGCTCTCGTGGGAAGGCGCCAAGGAACAGTCGGCCGACGAGTGGGTGCCCCGGGTCGACGGGCTCCCCGTGGTGGACGTCCAGGTCAAGGAATCGGCCGAGGGAAATGCCCAGCGGCTGATGGTAGTCTCCCAGCGGCTCGGCACCGGCGAGGTCATCCGGACGTTCTCAGGGCCGGCGGACGAAGTGACCGATTTGTTGGCGCGCCAGCCGGGCCAGTCCGTTACCGCGTCGCTCCAGATCCTGGACGACGGGGACAGCTTGGCGGTAGGCGACAGCCTCACGCGGCAGCCGTCTTCGGGTAGCGAACGGATGCTCGCCATCCAGGGGAGTATCCCGGTCGACTCGCTCCGGACGCTGTTGTTGAGACTACGCTAGGCTAAGGGGCTAAAAGGCTAAGAGGGTAAGACGGAAACCACCACGCCCTCCCGACCATTTGGTCCGGAGGGCGTTCTCTTTACCGGTATCTTTTCTTACGCCCAACCAGCGTGTCCCACGGCACAACTCAACTCGACCCCTAAGTCCCTCTTAGCCTCTTAGCCCTCTTAGCCTCTTAGCCCTCTTAGCCTCTTAGCCCTCTTGGCCTCTTAGCCCCTTAGCCTTCTCCCAAATCCCTCTCAACCGACGCCTCCGTATCATAGTCTGCCGCTTCGTCGGTCTCACCCACCGTGGGCACCTCGGCGTGGTGAATCTCCCGCTCGATGGCAAGCAGGGCCGCCCGGGGCGACACCATGGGGAACCGGTTGCCGAACAGGCCGTACGCCAGCAGGAACGTCCCCAGGAACAGCACCAGGGGACCGATCTCGGGTAGGCCGAACATCGGGCCGTGCTCCAGGGTGACCGACGGCAGCACCAGGAGATAGCGCTCAAGGAACAACGCCGCCAAGCTGATTGCCGCGAACAAGCCCAGGAGGGGTGGGGACTTCTTGGGCCCCACGCCGAGCAGACCGATGAACGGAATGACGAACATCCCCAGGAATACGGCCGTGCCCACCGGCCGCCACGGGCCCCACAGGCGGGCGAAGACGAACCCGGTCTCTTCGGGGAGGTTGCCGAACCAGATGACCAGATACTGGGACCACATCAGGTAGGCCCAGAACACGGAGAACCCGAAACACAGCTTGCCGAGGTCGTGGCGCTGGTGGGGCGAAACGTAGACCCAGGTGCCTGTCGCTGCGGCACCGAAGAACGTCAGGTACACCAGCAGCATGTGGCCGCCCAGGAACGACCCCATGAAATAGAACGCCCCCAACAAGTTGGAAAACCAATGCGGCTGGAGGGCCATGATCATGTCGAACGCCACCAAGCTGAACACGATGGCGTACACCACCACGTAGGCTGGGGCCAGCCGGTGTACCAGTGTCTTGACCTTCTCTTGCGCGGCTTCGGAGCCGTCGTAGCCTTCGGTCATCTTGGCGTAGGTACCGGCCCGGCCATCGGACACCAAGTCTCTGGCGTCATAAGCATCCGGCACCATGTCCGTCCGGACGAGTTTCCAGCCCAGGAGGAACAGGGTTCCCAGCCCGATGAACAGCCGGGTGAACATCCAGGGATACGACAGCCACAATTCCTTGCCGTGTCCCAGGCCGTGGAACTCGGGAAAAATGTGCGGGTATCCCACCGTGAAGATCAGCAGGAAGCCCAGAAACGATACCGGGAAGAACGCCACCGCAGCCCCAGCGTACCTGAGGATCAGCCCGGACCACTTGGCGTGGGTCACCTTGTGGACCGCGACGATGGCCACGGCCCCGCCGGCCAGGCCGGTGAAGTAGAGCCAGCCGACGTGGAACAGCTGCCAGGCGCGGGCCTCGTGGCCCTGCATGAGAGCCCACACGAACAGGCCTATGCCGATGAACGTCAGGGCGCCGCCCACTCCGACGAACAGTCCGTAGCGGGCGGTGACGGCGTGCTCGGCCAGACGGCGCCGGAGTGCAACCGGATCGTGCATCAGTCGCCCCCTCCCAGCTGGTCAGCCTGAAGCGTCCGCAGGTAGTTCACCACGCGCCAGCGATCCTCCTGCCGGAAGATCTTGTCTCCGTACGGGGCCATGATGCCGCGCCCGTAGCGGACGATGCTGTAGATGTAGCCGTCGGAAAATCCGGCCGCCCGCGGGGTCATAAGGGACGGGGCGCCCAACTTCCGGCCGACTAGTCCGTCACCCTGGCCGGTGGCGCCATGGCACAGGGCGCAGAACGTGCCGTAGAGTTCCTCGCCACGAGCCAGTCCGTCGGTGCGTCCCACCGGATTGACCAGGGCGTCGGCGGTGGTGGTATTCAGCACCCGCCATTCGTCGAACCAGTCGATCTCACCCCCGGTAACGGGCACGGACCCCGGCGGCGGCGTGCGCGGCACGCTGCCCGATTCGTAGGGCGACACGGCCATCGACCCCAGCATGTGGTCGAACCAGGGGATGGTGTACATGAGATCGTCGGGCGACGGGACGTCGTTGTACCACCAGCCGCAGCCGGCCACGCCGAGCCCGGCCACTAATAGGATGGCCCGGGACAAGCTACGAGGCATGGCGCACCTCCACCGAGCCCGCTTGCCTCATCACTTCTTCGACCGCAGCGTACCTGTCGCTGCCGCACGGCACGAAGATACCGATTTGATCGTCGGAGAATTTCTCATCGTACATGAGCTTGTTGGTGGGTTTCAGGAACGACAGGATGAGCATCCCCGCCACCGTGAACATTGCGCCAAACAGGATGGTCAGTTCGAACGCCAGCACGGTGTACGGTGGTATTGCGGCGAACGGCTTGCCGCCAACCATGGTGGGCCAGTCGAGCGACATCCAGATGGTCATGGCAAACCCCGCAGCGCAGCCGATGAGCCCGCCGACGAGGGTAAACAGGCGAACCGGGCTCACCTTGTGCTCCAGCGCCTCTTCAATCTCGTGATTCGGGGCGGCGTTGTAGACGGTCAAATCGGTGTGCCCCTGGGTGCGCAGGGTCTTGATGGCATCGGTTGCCGCATCAACGTGGACGAAAGATCCCAGGACTCCGGGGATCTGTTTGGCCATTAGTGATGCCCTCCCGCCCGCTTCCGCGGCATGGGAATCATTTCCTTGATCTCCTGGATTGCCACGATCGGGAAGGTCCGGGCAAACAGGAGGAAGTACATCAGGAACCAGCCGAACGACCCGGCGAGGATGCCCCAATCGGCCCAGTTAGGATTGAGTTGGCCCCAGGCGAAGGGTATGTGGTCGTTGCCGAGCGACCCCACGATGATGACGAACCGCTCGAACCACATACCGATGTTGATGAAGATCGAGAGAATGAACAACGCCGCGATGTTGGTGCGGATCTTCTTGAACCAGAACAACTGCGACACGAAAGCGTTGCAAATGATCATGGTCCACCCGGCCCACCACATCGGTCCGAACGCCCGGAGATAGAACGTCGTCTGCTCCGCCGGCACGCCGCTGTACCAGGCGACGAAATACTCAATGGCATAAGCGTAGAACAGAATAGACCCCGTGAACAGCGTCAGCTTGGCCAGGTTCTCGAAATGGTATTCGGTGATCATGTGCTCCAGATGGAGCACCTTACGGAGCGGGATCAGCAGAGTGAACACCATGCCCACACCGGAGTAGATGGCGCCGGCCACGAAGTAGGGCGCGAAGATCGTCCCGTGCCACCCCGGCACGATGGCCATGGCAAAGTCCCACGACACCACGGAGTGGACCGACAACACCGGCGGCGTCGCCAGTGCCGCCAGATAGAGGTACCCGCGCGAGTAGTGGCGCCACTGGTTGTCGCTGCCGGTCCATCCGATGGAGCAGATGCTGTAGATCTTCTTGCGCCAGCCCGACACGTGGTCCCGCACCGCGGCGATGTCCGGCACCAGGCCCACCACCAGGAAGGTGGTCGACACGGTCAGGTAGGTGCCGATGGCGAACACGTCCCACAGCAGGGGCGACTTGAAGTTGACCCACAGGTACCGCTGGTTGGGATAGGGCAACAGCCAGTAGAACAGCCACTGCCGGCCGATGTGGATTATGGGAAACAACCCGGCGGTCATGACGGCGAACACGGTCATGGCTTCGGTGGCGCGATAGACCGCCGTGCGCCACGGCGAGCGGAACAGGAACAGGATGGCGGAAATCAGAGTGCCCGCGTGGCCGATGCCGACCCAGAACACGAACGTGGTGATGTAAACGCTCCACATCACCGGGGACTTGTAACCGGCGAGCCCCAGGCCGTCCTTCAATAGCAGAACGAAGGTAGTCAGCCCGACAAGGAACAACGCCACCGCGCCGAAGAGCATGATAGTGTAGCCGCGACCATGCGTGCCCAGCGTGGCGACGACGTCCCGGGTGACCTCAGCGTGGGTCTGGGTCGGCCGGTCTTGGGCGATTGCCGTCATGGATTAGTGCTCTCCACCATGCTGCACCTTGGCCAGATACGTCACCGAAGGCCGCACGTTCAAGTCTTCCAGGATGTGATATCCGCGGTGATCCTGTCCTGCCCGCGCCACCCGGCTGTCGGGGTCGTTCATGTCGCCGAACACGATGGCGCCCGATGGGCACGCCTGGGCGCAGGCAGTCACCACCTCGCCGTCAGTCAACTGGCGATCCTCCATCCGTGCCGTGTTCTGCGCCCCGCGGATGCGCTGGATGCAGAAAGTGCACTTCTCCATGATGCCCCGCGCCCGCACCGTCACGTCGGGATTGAGCTGCAACTGCAGCGGATCGTCAAAGCCGAGATGGGCGTAGGCCAGCCAGTTGTAGTAGCGGACCTTGTAGGGACAGTTGTTACCGCAGTAGCGGGTCCCCACACAGCGATTGTAGACCTGGGCATTGAGCCCGTCCGGCGTGTGGTAGGCCGCGAACACGGGACAGACTGGTTCGCACGGGGCGTTGTCGCAGTGCTGGCACATCATCGGCACCACCCGGGTCGAGAACGGTTCGCCGTCCTCGCCACCCTCGAAGTACCGCTCGATGCGCATCCAGCTCATTTCGCGGCCGCGCACCACTTCCCGCTCGCCCACGAACGGGATGTTGTTCTCGGCGTAGCAGGCCGTCACGCAGGCAGAACACCCGGTACAGCGCGACAGATCGATCACCATGCCCCAGTTGGGATGCTCTCCGGCGTAGTCGCCCTTGTGGCTCCGCTCTCGCTGCGCCTCCGCCCAGCCCACTATGGCCGTGCGTTCCAACTCGGTGTTCACCTCGTGGTGCCCGCCGTGAACCTCGGCCAGCGTCTTGCCTTCGGCAGCAGCGGCAAACGGCATTGCCTCCGCGATGCCGCGGCCCAACTGCCGGGGATTCCCCTCGGTCTTGGCCAGCTTCTGGTAACGCCGCGTCTTGCGAAGCTCGACCCGGGTCGACAGGTACGGCAGGAACCCTCCCCCGTCCTCACCGCCCAACAGGTCCAATGCGTTCACGCCCCGGCCACCGGCGTACTGGCCGTAAGACGTGTGTCCCAACCCCAGGGGGGTGGCAACCACTCCCGGATGGATGCCGAGGTACGGGTAGACCGGCGCCTCGATGGTGCCGTGGGGCGACACCAGCTGGACCACTTCACCCTCCCGGATGTCCAGTTGGCGGGCGGTGTCGGGATGGAGTTCGATCCAGCTCTGCCAAGTGATCTTGGTTACCGGATCGGGATTCTCCAGCAGCCACGGCTTGTTGGCCCCGCGGCCGTCGTACAGCATGGACGAGGGGTACGGCGCAAAAACCAAGTCTCCCTCGCCGTCGAAGACCGGCCGCTGGTAGCCCACATTCCTGGCGCCTGAGGCCAGCCGCACCGCGTCTGCTTCCGTCGGCTGGTCAAACAACCCGCCGCTGGCGAGGGATTCGGTCCAGAACACCCGGAAATCACCCCGGCCACGTTGCCGGCCGATGGCGGCCCAGCTGTCCTTGAGGTGAACCTCGAAGGAAGTGGCGCCGAATTGGGCCAGCGGGCCGCCGACAGCGCGGGCCACCTCCAACAGCACGTCCCCAGCCGCCTTCCCGTCCCTCACCGGCATCATCACCGGCTGCAGTAGCGCGTGGACACCGTCGCGCGGCTGGAGATCGTCCCACCGCTCCAGCGCGTGCAGGTTGGGGAGAACCAGATCCGCCTGGGCCGCGGTATCGTCCATGACCGACGAGGTGGACACGGTAAATCCGACCTTGGCCATGCGTTCGGCAAAGCCGGCGGCACGCGGCACGGAATGGACGGGGTTTGCCTCGTGGATGATCAGCACGTCCACCGAGCCGGCGTCCATGGCGGCCGCCAGTTCTTCGAGCGCGCCGTAACCGTCACCCTGAGGGCGACCACTACCGAAGTGGATGGTCTGTCCCACGTTGCCGGCCACGTAGTTGAGGATGTTGACCGCGGCGCAGGCTTCGGTGGCGCCGCGGTGCTGGCTGGCGATGCCGCCGGCAACCGCCACACCGGGGTGAGAGGCAAACTCCCGGGCAACCAAGCGGATGGTCTCCGGCGACAGGCCGCTCTCTTCAGCCGCCCGTTCGGGGGTGAAGGGGGCCAGCACCGACCGAAGGGTGTTGGCGTCATTGGGAGCGCGGTTACGCTCGGACAGTATGACGTTGGCCATTGCCAGGGCCACCGCCGCGTCGGATCCGGGGTGGGTGGCGTGCCATTCGTCGGCATTCATCCCCGTCAAGTCCATGCGGTGGCCAAGGTACACGTGCTTGGCCATGTGGCCGTCGTGGAAGCCGTGCGACTCGGCAAAACCGTGCTGGTTCTCCACCTGTCCCAGCCACGTCTCCAGGAAGTCGGTTCCGAAAGACAGGATGTACTCGGCCTTGGCGAAATCGTAGGTCGGCACCTCGTTTCGGCCGAACACCTGTTGGTTGGCCGCCCTGAGCGCCTCGTTGTCGAACGGCTGGTAGCGCACCAGCCGGCCACCGAGAGCAGCCACCCAGGCGGCCAGAAGATCCGAGAACGTTCCCGCTCCGGCACCCGACACGACCGCCACCGAGGCGCCGGCGGCACCAACTCGCTGGGCCAGGAGGGCGATGGCCTCGTCCCACGAGAGGTCGCTGAAGGACCCATCGGCATTGCGCAGCTGGGGACCGCTCAACCGACCGGGATTGTAGAGCCCTTGCAGCCCGGCCTGACCTCTGGCACACAGGCGTCCGCGGTTGATGGGACTCCCGGGGTTCCCCTCGAGCTTGATGGCCCGGGCTTCACGGGTCTTGACGTGCAGGCTGCAGCCGGCCGGGCATTCGGTACAGGTACTAGCGTAGTAGGTCGCGATGCCGGGAACGTTGTCTTCGTCGCCCACCATGTAGGGGACCAGTTTTTCGATGCGGTCCGTCGAACATCCCGATAAGGCTACCGTGCCCACACCGGCTACGCCGGCGACCGACAGGAACTTCCGCCGGTCCATCCCCTGGGACATGTCTTCGGTGTTTTCCTTGGACATCAACGCTCCTGGAACTGAAGCTTCACCGGCACGTGGTGCCTGGCGCCGATCAAACGCCTGTGGCCCTGCCGCTTAGTAGTGGCACACCGAGCAATCGCGGGTCACGTTGCGCTCGAGATGGCAGGTAATGCACCACCCCATGTTGCTGATGTTGTTGGCCTGGAAGACCTGCGGCATGCGGGCGACGTCGCCGTGGCAGGTCATGCAGGCGTTGGGCCCCATCGCCTTGACGTGACGCATGTGCGGAAAGTGTGCGTGCCGGGCCAAGGCATGGACACGCTGCCATTCGATAGGCTCCCCGGCAGCGTTGGCAGCACGCACCTTGGCGATCTCGGCCCGCGAAGCACTGTCTGATCCAGCAATCACCAGATGGCAGCCCATGCAGGTCTGCATGCTGGGAATCCCCGGCTCCTGCGAGACCTC
>CAJVYZ010000090.1 GCA_913009915.1 uncultured Gemmatimonadota bacterium
CATCCTCCGAGGCAAAGTATCCCGCCGCCGGCCCTACCAACTGGGGCCGGCCACCGGAGTACTGCCATACCGGCGCGATCGCGCCGGCGGTGGCCTCACCGTCCTGGCAGGTGGTATGAACCTCACCGCGGACGTGACCTGGAACCAGCAGGAAGGCCTTTCCTCCCTCATGTCCTACGCTGGAGGCATCTATGTCCCGCGGACCGTGGCGGAGATCCGTCTGAGCCTGTCAGGCAGCTACTGGTCCGATGGAGGCGACGCCGGTGGCGTGGGGGAGAAAGGCCTGGCCCTCTCCGGCCGGCTCAACCGTCGTTTCGGCAAGCTCGACACGGGGTTGGGTTATCAGTACTACGCCAGCGAGATCCTGGGGCGGGAGGACGTGTCACACCTGTTAGATCTGAATCTCACCTTGCCACTGTCGCGAAGCACTCGGGCAAGCATCAGGGCGCGTACCCGCAAGGGAGATCGCCTGAACAGCGGAGGCATCTTCGCCAGCATATGGTGGGCGTTCTAGAGTGGAATCCGACACACTGATCATTCTGGTCGGTGGCCTGACCATCACCGCGCTCGCCATGCTGCCGTTCTACCTGCGGCACCAATACCGCGAGCGCCGAGCCCGGCGCTCGGCCGAAGAAGCCAAGCGGTATGGCCTGGATGTCGCGGCCACCCTTCATCCGATCGTCCATCCCGGCGCGTGTATCAGCGCGGGAGCATGTCTCTCGGTCTGTCCCGAGGGTGACGTACTCGGCCTGGTGCAGGGAATGGCCGTTCCCGTTGCCCCGGGCCGGTGTATCGGCCACGGTCTGTGCGAACGAGCCTGCCCGGTCGAAGCGATCCAGCTGGTCTTCGGTACCGCGACTCGAGGGGTGGAACTCCCCCGCATCAAAGGCAACTTCGAAACCAACGTCACCGGACTCTACGTGATCGGTGAGCTCGGCGGCATGGGACTCATCCGCAACGCGTTCGAACAGGGCCGGCAGTGTGTCGAAGGAATTATCTCGGAGGGTGGCCGTAGCAACAACGGGATGGATGACGTCATCGTCGTGGGCGCCGGTCCCGCGGGCCTGTCGGCGTCTCTCAACTGTCTGCATCACGGACTCAAGTGCCGAACCATCGAACGGGAAGACATCGGCGGTACCGTACGGAGTTATCCGCGGAAGAAACTGGTGTTGACGCAGCCCGTGACGGTGCCGGGCTATGGCAAACTCAAAGTGCAGGAGATCCGCAAGGAAGCCCTGATGGGGTTGTGGACTGAGATCATCGAAACGACCGGCCTCGAGGTGCAGACGGAGGAAACCGTCACTGCCATCGAACGCGGCGATACAGGTTTTACGGTGCGGACATCAAAGCAGGATTACTACGCCAAGCGAGTAATACTTGCTATCGGCCGGCGGGGCGTGCCACGAAAGCTCGGTGTTCCCGGTGAAGACCAACCCAAGGTCGCCTATTCCCTGCGGGAACCAGAGGCGTACGCCGGCGACCGGGTATTGGTCGTCGGCGGGGGTGACTCGGCGGTGGAAGCCGCTCTGTCACTGGCGGAGATTCCTGGGACCTCGGTAACGCTCTCCTATCGCAAGGACAGGTTCACCAGGATCAAGCCCAAGAACCACGAACGCAGTCAAGCAGCCGAGCAGGACGGCAGCGTCCGGTTCCTCTGGAGCACCAGCGTGACGGATATTCGAGCCGACCAGGTGACCTACCGTGACGCCGATGGCCAGGACCATGTGCTGCCCAACGACCAGGTGTTCATCTTTGCCGGTGGAGAACTGCCCACCAAGTTTCTGCAGGCCGCCGGCGTGATGATCGACACCAAGTTCGGCGAGACCTGAGAGGTGGGCTATGGGCTAGTAGCCAGTCGAGCTCACACCCCATATCTCATCTCCCACAACCCCATCATTCCATGCGCCAGAAGCTCATCCCGCCGGCCTGCTTGCCGACGTCTTCGGTGGCGACGGTCTGATAGGACGCCAGGTCGATCACCTCGACCGTGCCGGGCTGGCCGCCAATGCCCTCGACCGTCACGAAGGCGTAGCGGCCGTCGGGCGCCACCACCACTCCATGGGTGACCTTCCTGCTGGTGGGAACCTCGGCCAACTGCTCACCGGTTTCCGGGTTCCACACACCAACGGCGGCTTTCCCCTTGAGCGTGGCGACGATCCGGCCGTCGGGCGTGAGGTCCATGTTGTAAGGCGCGCCCTGAGCCTCAATCCGGCGAACCACACTCCAGTTCTCCAGATCGATCGTCAGAATGACGTTGCCCTTGTTGCACGCCACGAAGGCTCTCTTCCCGTCAGGTGCCGGCGTTACCCAAGTCGGCGAACACACGCCAGCGGTGCCATGCTCAGCCAAGTCCAGGCGCCGAGTCACCACCAGTCGATCGGTATCGATCTCCACCAGCTGGTTGTCGACCATGCATGTCGAGTAGTGATGTTTGCCGTCAGGGCTGAAGCGCGACCCGTGTGGCATGGTGCAAGTCTCGATCTTGTCCAGTTCTGTCATGGTTTCCGGCTCGACCACCGATATCGAGCTGGGCACCTTGTCGCCATGGAAGTCGCTGTTGGCGGCGAATACCAAACCGCCACCGGGTACCGTAGCGACGGTAGAGGGGAACATCCCCAGGGTGGTGGAGGAGATGGCCGTGTCGGCACCGGTGGCGTAGCGCCACAGCGATCCGAAGGGAAACCCGTGACCCAGGGTAAGATACCAGTAGTCGCCCGAGGGACCGACGTACACGCCGTGGGCTCCCTCGATCTCCGCCGGCCACACCCCAACCGGGATCACCTTGTCCTGAACGAGACCCTGCCCCGGCGTGAACCGCATGAGCGAGACTTCGTCATCCGACTCCGAAGCCACATAGAAGAGGTAGGAGGTTTCCTGCGCCGCGCCCACCGCCGAAGCGGTGGGCGCAGCCACCAGTAAACTCAGCAACAGTCGGCGCAGCACTACGGCGTCGCCGGCTCGGGCGACTCGACTTCCACCGCCCAGAGACCACTGTTGTAATCAGTGAAGAACAGGTTGCCCTTGTAGGGCTGCGGGCCCCAGACAAAGGTGCTGTTGCTCGCGTAGCCTTCCGCGTCGTAGGCCAAGTAGTGCGCAATCTCCCGGCCCTGACTCCCAAGATTTCCCTTGAGTTCACCGGAGATGTCGACCACCCGCAACCCACCGTTGTAGAACGCGGCGTAGAGGATATCGTCTTCGATCCACAGGTTGTGCGACCCGGCCTCGGGAACTTCGTAGCGGGCCACCTCTTCGGGATTCAGCGGATCGGTGAAATCGACGATGTGGACATATCCCGACATGCGGCTCGGAGCCGAGGGCTGTCCGTCGAATCCGGGCCGGCCGATCTCATCGCCCATAAAGACGTAGAATTTGCCGGTGGGACTCTGGTAGGGGAACGCCGCGTGAGTGGCGCCGCCGTAGTCGGCGTACTGGGCGATCTTGACCGGGTTGGATGGGCTGCCGCCGGCGATGCCGTTGCCGACGTCGATCAGCACCACACCGTCGGACCAGTTGGAGGTGTAGGCAATACCGTCCACGATCCAGATATCGTGGATGGCGTGGCCCGGGGTGTCGAGCTCGAAGCTTCCTACCCGATAGGGATTGGCGGCGTCTTCGATGTTGATGACGTCGAACCGGCGGCCGTTGTTGACCGCGTAGACGTGACGCTCATAGATGAAGACGTTGTGGACCCCGCCGGTCAGCCCGTCGTCGAAGGTCGACAGGATCGACACGTTCCGCGGGTCCGTCACGTCGACGATGACCATGCCGTTCTTGCGGTCGGAGGCGCCTTCGCGGGTAATGACCGCCACGGTGCCGTCGGCCGTCAACTTTACGTCGTTGGTGGTACGGGCGTCGACCACGATGCTGTCGGTCATGACCGGATTGGCGGGGTCGGTCACGTCCCAGAAATAGGTGGCGCCGGCGGCGCTGTGGGTACCGGTGATGGCGTAGTCGCGGCCATCTACCCCCTGCCAGATCCACAGGTCGGAGGTGGCCACGTCCGTCACCGGCGCCCGCCCGATGAGCTTGACCTCACGGGACACGTGCCGGGGAGTGATCTCGATGGTGTGCTGGGCCGTGTGCCCGGCGGCCAGCGCCACGATGGTGTAGATACCACCCTTCTCCGCCACGAATCGCCCCTTGCTGTCGATCTCGGCCACCGGCGACTGCGCCACCACCGTGTCTTCCGGAGTGGCCAGCAGGGTGAACTCGACCGGGACGTCGGCGACGGGCTGGCCGGAGCCGTCCAATTCCTGGGTGGTGAAGTGGATCACGTCACCGGTTTGCCCCAGATCGGCGCTGGCCGCCACGGTAAAGGTGCGGATCGGATCGGCTTCCACTGTGTAGCTCATCTCGCTGGAGATACCCTCGGCCGACGCGGTGATGGTCATCTCGCCGGGCTCGAGTCCCGTCACCACGCCGAACCGGTCCACGGTGGCGATGGCGGCGTTACTGGTGGTCCAGTCGACGCGGATGTCACGCTTGTCGTCCGCGGTGTCGTACACCCGGGCACCGTGGCGGACGACCGAGCCCACGAACAGCCGCGGCACCTGGCCGGTGATGGCGACATCTCGAAGGGGTGGGTACTCCACCGTCACGGTGATCCGCTGGAACATGCGGGGCTGGCGCACGAAAGCGAAAACCGTGTACTCCCCGCCCTTAGAGGCCTCGACGTGCCCCTCCCGGGACACCGCCAGCCGGCCCCTGGCGCGGGAAAAGAACAGCACCGGCACGTCCATGACGTTGCCGGCTGAATCATAGGCCGTGGCTTGGAAGTCCATCTCCTCGCCGCTCTGGAGATTGACGGTGGCGGGAGTGACTTCCAGCCGGGCCGCGGGGGCCTGGTCTTGGGCAAAGGCGGGTGTAGCGACCATCGCTGCCAGCGCGACGGCCAGTCCGAACTGCTTCATGATGTGGTCCTTGGCTTGGGTCTGGGGTGGAAGATAGGGAGGATCCGTGGGGGCGCCAGTTCGGAACTGGTCATCGGTAATTGGAAACTGGCATTCGAACGTATGCTGTGACTGGGAGTTAGTTCCAGCTTCCAGTCTCCAATTTCCATTATCCGCTTTCCGTGTCCCCACCAGCTGATGAACAATCGGCACCAGGTGCAGCGAGGCCAACAGGCAGGTAATCAGGCCGACGGCTCCGACCAGCCCCACGTCTCGCACACCGGGGAATGACGCCAGACCCAAACAGGCGAACGCCGCCACAGATGTGAGAGTGGTCATAGTCATGGCCGTCCCGGATTCCCGCACGGCCGCTTCGGTCTCTTCCCCTCTCGCCAGTCGTTCGACGATGTGGATGCCGTCGTCCACCCCGATGCCGACCAGCACAGGAGCGATGGCCAAGGTGAGGACATTGAGTTGGATCCCCAGCAGCGCCATGACGCCGAGTGACACACTCACGCCGAATGCAAGTGGAATCAGGCACAGGAGCGCCGGCCCAGGTCGGCGGAACTGGATCGCGAGAAGCGTCGCGACCAGCATGACCGCCACAGCGGTAGCCACGAACGCATCACGCCGCAACACCACATCGTGAGAGGCCGAGCGCAAGGCGTTTCCAACGAATCGAACACTATTGAGTCCTTCCCCTCCGAAGCGATCTACCACGTGTAGGAACCTGCTCACGGCTCCCTCGGCCCAGGGAAATTTTTGCAGATACACGTAGGACACCGCCACGTGGGTGTCTCCATTCACGACTAGGTGGCGGTCGATCACACTTGCCCCGCCCTCGGCGGCAAGTCGTTCCAGCGTGATCGGTGAGCGTGAGGGTTCGAGAAACCTTGTGACCAGCGGGAGATATTCCTCGACAAGGTATGGGTCCGCGTCAGGCAGGCGCCCGACCGCGGCCATGAAGTCGTCGTGGAACCTCTCGGCGGAGAACAGACGAGGGTGGGCGTCGGCGTACTCGAGGTTGTGCAGTTGTTGTCCGAGAGGCGGCACCCACCGAAACAAGGATTCTATCGAAGCCGCCCCGGCCAGTTGGCGGAGACGGTCGAGCTCGGCGACGGCGGCTCGATCCCGGCTCAAAGCCTCGTCGGGCGACCGGCCGCGGGACACCATTAGCAGGGGCGTGAATGACGAACCCAGCTGGGATCGTAGGCGCTCCAACTGTGCCGTCTTGGGGTTGGCGCGGAGGGCCAGTGCCCATGGGTGAACTTCGATGTGGACGCGGCTCGCCAGCAACGAAGAGCCTACCAGAATCGATGCCCAGCCGGCGATCCCCCACATCGGAAACCGCCGACCCAGGTTCACCAAAAACCGAGAACCCGCTTGCCATCCGGAACGGTCGAGGCGGGTCGGCGGAGTGAAGGACAGTAACCACGGCAAGACGGTGATGGTCGCCGCGCGGAGGTCGAGACATTCCTCCGAGCCAACGTGGCCAAGACCGGCGTGATCGTGGACGCGATTGACCGCGTTGTTCAAACGCTTGGCGGGAACCCACAACCGGGAGTAGCGCTGGACCCGACCACCGGCACCGGCACCGTGACAATGGACATGGACGGTGACGGCACCGACGACATGACCGTTGCGGGGAGCGTGGCGCTCAATGATCCTTCGATCGGTATCGCCGGCGGCGCAATACTGTCAATCGGCAGCGTCACCAGTCCGTCAGTCGAGAGCGGGAGCGGAACGGCGTTTCTGTCGGCGGCGAGTCCCACCGCATTGACTCTTAGCGCCAGTTCGGTGGGAACCCCATCGGCGGGCTTTCGCTCGGTCCACGGCACAACCATCGAGACACACGACATAGATGTCACCGCCGACTTCGGCGCCAGCCCGATCGTGGGGCACGCCTTGTCGAGTGCGCCTATCCTGGCGGGCTTCCTTCATTTCCACGTGCTCAGGGACGGTGTCAAGATCGAAGCGGACATGATCCTCGAGCCAGACGGGAGCGGCGGATTCCGTGTGCGGGTTGTCAGCGAGGATGGTGGGATCGACTTCACCATCCCCTAGCCGGATGGCGTTCCCTCCGCGGCTGATAGATAGGCCTTGGCGGTTGGGTTCTCCGGATCGAGCACCAACACGTCGCCAAAGTGGCGCCGGGCGGACTCCAGATTCCCCTGCGCCACCTCGGCCAGCGCCAACTCGGTCAGGTACAGGGTGTCTGTGGGATAGGCCGTGAGCATCTTGGTGGCCACCTGGACCGCCTGATCCAGCTTGCCCTGCATCCGCAGCGCGAATGCCAGGCGCAGGTTGCCGTAGTAACTGTAATGATCGGTGCTGACTATCTGATAGGCGATCGCCTCGGCATCCCCGTACCGCTCTTGCGCCAGCAGCGGCAACAGATACCCCAACTTCGGTTCCAGGGCGTAAGGGGCCACCCGCATGGCCACTTGATAGTGCTCCAGCGCGTTGGCGTAGTTCTTACTCAGATAGTGGAGCCACCCGATACGGAGATTGACGGTGTATCCCTCGGGATACGCCTGATGCACCGGTGCCAGAACTCGAATGGCGTTGCTGAAGTCCTCGGTTCTCTCGTAGTCGTAGGACCGGTGGTAGGCTCCGGCGATATCGAGTTCCTGGGCCGACAGCGGGACTGCACCGGCCACGAAGATCACGGCCAGGAAGATTCGCCGGGACATCTCGAACGCTCTCATAATGTGAACCCCAGGGAGAGGTATAGCGTGGTCAGGCTGACGTCCTCGTCGAAGCCGATGTCTCGAAACTGCTCGCTGAACAGGCCGACCGTGGCGGCGACGCTCGACCCGAAGGCGTACTTCAAGGACCCGCCGTAGCCGCCGGTATGCTTTTCTGAAAGATTGAACGCCATGAAGCCCCCCTGGCGGACGGCGAACACCTGCTCGCCGCTCCAGACGAAGGCGTTGGCGGTGAGCCTCCTGTAGTAGTAGGCCACGGAGGCCTCCAGCGACATGAAATTCTGTTCCCCCAGGCCAACCTCTTCCGACAACCCGATGTAGTGCCCCCGCACCTGGGCATAGAAGTATCGATACCCGCTGGTATCTCCCCAATTCATGCCGACTCCCGGGCTGAGTTGCAGTACCGAGAGGCCCTGACCGTAGTTAGGGTACCGTGAGATAGCCACACCGACATCCGCATTCCAGACGTAGGGGACCCGGAGCCCCACATTCCCGAACACGATCCCTCCTCCGTCGGTCAGGGGGTCGTTGGTGTCTATGAGGTGGGCGCCCACTCGAAAGGTCGCCGTGTTCGACGAATAGTTGTACGCCACCGTCACGTCGTTCTGCTCGAGGGTGAATCCGCCAAAATAGTTGATGCGCGTGCGGGTAACGCCGCCTTCGATGGCGTGTCCTCCTCCGAAAGCAACATAGGTGTACGCTCCGCCAACCAGGCCGTCGTCCTTGAGTACCGATCCTCTATATTGAAGCGCCGTTCCGTGGAGCAGCAGGTCTAGTCGTGTTTGATCCTGACCCCACACGGGGCCGGGAACGGCACCGAGAAGGACCACGAGGAAAATCATCCGGACCATCATTAGATCGGAAGAGCACACGTCTGAACTCCAGTCACACTGATATATCTCGTATGCCGTCTTCTGCTTGAAAAAAAAAAAACAACAAAACACAAATAAAACAAAGAAAAAAAAAAATAAATAAACACATC
>CAJVYZ010000091.1 GCA_913009915.1 uncultured Gemmatimonadota bacterium
CTCTCCCGCCTCGGGGGCCGCCGCGGCCATTGACGAAGTTCATGGTCCGATGGTGGCGTCGATGCGAGCCCTGCAACTCCAACTGGAGCAACTGAGTCGCCACTCGGAACCGGATCCCGCCACCTTTCTGGACCTGGACCGCGAGTTCCACCGGGCCTACGTTGTGGCGGCCGGTCGGCCACGCCTTCTGGCAGCCCACGAGACGCTCCGGCCCCAACTCGAGCGCTATGCCCGGCTCTACGCGCTCCACGTCGTGCCGGGAAGGGGTGGGCACCTCTCAGAGACTGTCCGTGAGCACGGTGACATCATCACCGGCCTGGGCCGGAAAGCCCCGCGGGCCTCCGGTGATGCCGTCCGCCGCAACTGGCGCCACGGTGTGGCACGCTTGGTGGCGGTCATCGACCAGGCCGGGGCTCGAGGAGACTGGCATGGCGGGGCTGTTCCTGACCGGGCGTGAGGAGGAACCATGGATCTGGGGCTGACGGGAAAAGTGGTATTGGTCGGGGGCGCCAGCCGTGGGCTGGGGTACGCGGTGGCGCAAGCGGTAGCGGCGGAAGGCGCCAAGGTATCCATCATGGCGCGGGACTCGGCTGCCGTTCGTGCTGCCGCCAGCCAGCTGGCGGCAGCCACCGGCGCAGACGTGATCGGTCACAGCGTGGACGTGATCCGGCCGGACGAACTCGAACGATGGGTGAGAGATACCGCCGAGCATTGGGGAGGGATCGATGCCTGCCTCAGCAATGCCGGTGGCCCGCCTCATGGCGAATTTCCCGAGTTCGATGATCAGGCCTGGCGCCGGGCGTTCGACCTGATCGTGCTGAGCGCCGTGCGCCTGGCCCGGGCGGTCATTCCCCATTTCCAGCGCCGTGGTGGAGGGGCGCTGGCATTCGTGACATCGTCCTCCACCAAGGAACCGATTCCCGGTCTCTCACTGTCTACCGTGACCCGGGCTTCGGTGGCGGCCCTGTCGAAGGACTTGTCGCGCCAGTATGCTGCCCAGGGTATTCGGGTGAATCACCTGGTCCCCGGGCGTATCGACACCAGCCGGGTACGCTCCCTCGATGCCGCCAATGCGGGGCGGGCGGGGATCACTGCGGAAGAACAACACGGGCGCTCGGTGGCGACGATTCCCTTGGGGCGTTACGGTGAACCGGCGGAATTCGGTCGTGCGGGAGCGTACTTGCTGTCTCCCGCGGCATCCTATATCACCGGAGCAACGCTGCAGGTCGACGGCGGCATGCTCCGCGGGATCCTCTAGAGCGTCCTATGTCACTGATGCGTCAGACCCTCCTGTGGTGTTCGGAAAACCGATGGATGCGGACGCACGTTCCGAGGCTCTGGTTCGTACGCCGGGCGGTGAAGCGATTCATGCCCGGCGAATCGGTCGACGACGCCCTGGGCGAGGCAGAGGTGCTGAACGGCGCGGGCATCGGGGCCATCCTCACGCAACTGGGTGAGAACCTCGCCGATACGGCCGACGCCGTCGCGGTGGTGGCGCACTATCAGGGTGTCATCGACACGATCGCGTCGCGCGCTCTCGATGCGGTGGTGTCGGTCAAGCCCACGCAGCTGGGACTCGACCACGACGTCGAGACCGCGTACCGCAACCTGGCGGCGATCGTCGAGGTGGCCCAAGCGCGGCGCAATGTCGTGTGTGTGGACATGGAACAGAGCAGCTACGTCGATGCCACCCTGGACGTCGTCCACCGGATTCGGGATTCGTACCACAACATAGGTGTGTGCCTGCAGGCTTACCTTCGCCGGACCGCCGACGACATGGGACCACTGCTCGAGCGGGGAATCGGTGTCCGCTTGGTGAAGGGAGCCTATGCCGAGCCCGCCGACGTGGCATTCCCCACCAAACGAGACGTGGACGCCAACTACTTTGCCTTGGCGGAGCGATTGTTGGAATCGCCCGCGTCTGCGGGCCACCTCCGTCCGGCCTTCGCTACCCACGACCCCGTCATGGTACAGCGCATCCGTGACACCGCCGGCGCCCGAGGCGTTGGGCTCGAGCGGTACCAGTTCCAGATGCTGTACGGAATCCAGCGCGAGCTGCAGACTACGCTGGTGAGGGAGGGCTGCGGCGTAATGGTGCTCCTCAGCTACGGGGAGGCGTGGTATCCATGGTACCTCCGGCGTCTGGCCGAACGGCCGGCCAACGTATGGTTCGTCGCCAAGAGTATGGTGAAGGGCTAGCACCCTTGGTCATCAGCTCATGAAACTGTTGTGCCTGTCCGCTGACGATCTCCACAGCGCACTTCCCATGGACGTGGCGGTGCGGGTGGTAAAGCAGGCGTTTGCCGCTTTCTCGTCCGGCCGGGCCGAGGCACCACCCAGGACGACGTTGTCGATCCCCGAGAGAAGCGCCACCACTCTGGTGATGCCCTGTTACCTCCCGGATTACGGCCTGGGCACCAAGGTGGTCTCGGTCTTCCCGCAGAACCGCGGCGGTCTCACGCCTGTGGTCCAAGGCCTGGTGGTGCTGCTCGATCCGGAGACGGGCGAACCGATGGCCCTGGTCGACGGCACGGCCCTTACGGCATGGCGTACCGGCGCCGCTTCAGGTGCGGCCACCGATCTCCTGAGCCTGGAGCATGCCACTGAAGCAGCCGTCATCGGAGCCGGGGCTGAGGCGCGAACCCAGGTGATCGCGCTGGATTCGGTTCGGTCTCTGGACACCAGCTGGAGCTATGCCCGGACGGCCGACCGGGTACGCGCGCTGAGCGAGAACCTGCAGCCCCACGTATCGGCTACCCTCGTCGCCGCCGAGTCGGCCGTCGAAGCGGTGCGCGACGTCGCCATCGTGTGTACCGCCACATCGTCCACCACCCCGGTGCTGGACGGGAGTTTGCTGGCCGCCGGGACGCACGTCAACGCCATCGGCAGTTTCACCACCGAGATGTGCGAGATCGATGCTCGCACCATCGAACGGGCGCACGTGTTCGTCGACTCGGTGGCCGCGGCCGTGACCGAGGCGGGCGACCTGCTTGCCGCGGAGAGTGTCGGCGTGACCCAGCGGCACGATTGGACAGAGCTGGGCCGGGTAGTGACTGGAACCGCTCCCGGACGGGAGGGCGACGAGATCACCCTGTTCAAATCGGTCGGCCTGGCGGTCCAGGACATTGCCGTCGCCGGAGAAGCGGTGGCCCGGGCGCGCGCAGCGGGGTTGGGGATGGAAGTGCAGGCGTGATCTGAAGAGTGCCCAGGTCGCAGTGCGCTGGGGTGCTGTGATGGGTGACTGGGTTCGGTGTGACCAGATGGGCTTCTGTTGCGCTGATCGGTAGCCGGCGCCAACCTTTGGGTGGTCGTGGCCTGTGAGGCCCGAAACACGATGGTGGCAGGGTCGATAGCGGCGAGACCCGCACCGTTCCCAGGAGACACAATGCGCAAGGTGATTATTGCGAGTGCCGTTCTGCTGCTGGCGTCGTCCGCGGTTGAGGCCCAGGCCGCCACCTCGGTGGCCTACCGGCCCAACCCGGTGGCCGCCAGACTCCAGGTGGACGCGGCCCGTTTCCAGGCTGCCCAGGATACCGTGGACAAGACCGTGGACCCGTACGCCGTGGACGATTCGGTGGTGTATGGCGCGGCGATCGGCGGCATCATCGGTGGGCTGGCCGTGGCGATACACACCGTAGCAAGTGATAGCCAGGACAAGCCCCTCAACTGGGCCATTGCCGTGGCCGCACCGGTGGTGGGCGGGCTGATCGGTGCGGGGGTGGGATGGTTGATACGGTGAATCAGCGGTCAGCTCTCAGCCGTCAGCCGAACTTCTGACTGGGGCGGCAGGATTCGAACCTGCAACCTTCCGGTTAACAGCCGGACGCTCTGCCAGTTGAGCTACACCCCATCAGTCGTTCTGAATAGCAATTGGCAAGTAGCGATTGGAAATTGACCGTTGGCTGCGCTAGCGGCACCGTCCACCGTCCACTGTCCAATTCCCACTTTACGCTCACTCCAAATCTTCCAGCCGCTTGGGCCAATCGCCCTTGAGAAGGCGCGACAGCGCACGATCGGCCAGCAGCTTGCCGCCGGTTTGGCAGCGGGCGCAGTAGTTGGTTTCCCGACTGGCGTAGCGGATTCGCTGGACCGGAGCCTGGCAAACGGGGCAGGGCTCACCATAGCGGCCGTGGACAGCCATGCCGGGCCGGAAGGCGGTGACCTTGTCGGGAAACCCGTCCCCTACCTCCTGCCGGAGCCGTTCGATCCATTCCTTCAGCGAGTCCCGGGCCGCGTGCCACAGACGTTCGAGTTCTTCGGGTGAGAGCGATTGGGTGCGCTTGACGGGTGAAAAACGGGCCCGATGGAGAATCTCGTCGGAGTAGGCGTTGCCGATCCCATCGAGGATCCTGGGGTCGGTCAGGGCTCGCTTGAGGGTTCGGTTTTCCAGCTGGAGCCGGCTGGTGAACGTGGCCAAGTCGGTCTCGAAGACATCGAGTCCGCCACGATCGAACTGCCCCAACGCCTCGGCTCCTTGCACCAGGTGAAGCGACGCCCGTTTCCTGGAGCCGGCCTCGGTGAGCACCAGCGTCCCGTGGTCGAAATCGAACGCGGCCAGCCCCACCTTCCCCGGGATGCTGGTGCCGGCGTCCCGCCACCGCAGCCGGCCGGCGATCATCAGGTGGATCACCAGAAAGCGATTGTCTTCCAGTTCGATGACGATGCGTTTTCCCCGCCGGCTGACGCCCGACACCATGGTTCCGTTGACGGCGGAAAGCGGCGGATCCACCGACCGCAGGAGAAACGGACTGGCCAAACGAATCTCGACCAGCCGGTGGCCGCCGATGTGACGCTCGAGGGCGTCGAGGTAGACGGTGATGTCGGGGAGTTCAGGCAACTTAGTGCGCAGGTTGGTTCGTTGACTTTCGAGCTAGGGGGCATGCCTGCATGGTAGACGATGAATCCCTCTAAGAATGTTATCTACGGGGCAGGCCAATAACCCTGCGCTGCGACCTGCGCACTCGACAAACTAGCTCCCACCCCCCAGCCCATCATATACTAAGGCACTCCATGGAACACAGTACGGAATTCCTTCGCGACCTGGCGATCGTGCTCATGGTGGGTGCCGCCACCGCGCTGCTGTTCCAGCGCCTCCGGCAACCCATCGTGTTGGGCTACATCCTGGCCGGGGTGCTCATCGGCCCGCACGTCGGCCCCCCGGTGATCGCCGATGGTGAGACGATCGAGACCCTGGCGGAGCTGGGCGTCATCCTGCTGATGTTCTCGCTGGGCCTCCACTTCAAACTCCATCGCCTGGCAGCCCTGGCCCCCAACGCCGGACTCACCACCATCATCGAAGTCGGACTCATGATGACGCTCGGCTACCTGGCCGGCCAACTACTGGGTTGGACCGAGCTGGAAAGCGTGTTTGCCGGGGCCATCGTGGCCATTTCCAGCACCATGATCATCACCAATCTGTTCGAGGAGCGCGGTATCAAGGGCTCGAGGGCCGACCTGGTGTTCGGGGTGCTGGTATTCGAGGACCTCATCGTCATTTTCCTCATCGTGATGCTGACGGCGGTTGCCGGGGGATCTGACCTCTCACTCGGTGATCTGGGCACCACCGTGGCCAAACTGACGGCGTTTCTCGCCGTCTATCTCATCGTGGGCTTGCTCACCGTGTCGCGCCTGATGCGCCGGGTGGGACGCGAGCGGCGGGCGGAAACGCTCCTCATCCTCAGTGTGGGGCTGTGCTTCGGGTCGGCGCTCTTGGCCAAGTCGGTCGGGTTCTCGGTGGCGCTCGGTGGGTTTCTCGCCGGATCGCTGGTAGCTGAATCGGGCATGGCCCGGCAGGTCGACGAGGTCATCCGGCCCCTGCGCACCATGTTCACGGCCATCTTCTTCGTCTCCATCGGGATGCTGTTCGATCCTGAACCGCTCAGGCACGAGTGGGTTGCCGTGGCACTCTCCGTGGTGGTGGTGTGGGTGGGCAAGGTCACCGGGGTGACGGTCGGGGCGTTCCTGGCCGGCAACGGTGTACGACCCGCCGTGCGCGCGGGGATGTCGATGGCCCAGATCGGAGAATTCTCGTTCGTCATCGCGGCCCTCGGGGTGGTGGCCGGGACGGTTGGAGCGCAAGTCTACCCGATGGCGGTCGCCGTCGCGGTCATCACCGCCTTCGCCAGTCCCATCTTCCTGGGGCGGGCGGACGACGTGGCCCGCAGGATCGACCACGCCCTTCCGACCCGGATCAAGGCGTTCGTCATCCTGTACGGTTCGTGGATCGAATCGCTCAAGGCCAGCCGGCAGGTGGACTCACTGGGGCGGCGAGTGACCGGGCTGGTGCGCGCCCTGGTGTTCGAGAGCGTGCTGCTGGTGACCATCACCGCGGGCGCATCCCTCGGCATGGAGGAGATCCGGCGGTGGATCGTGGCCACCACCGGTGCACCCAGGATAGTAGTGACTGCGCTCGCCGGACTGTTGATTGCCCTGTTCGTGTTTCCCTTGCTGGTGTCGATCGTGGTGTCGGCCCGGCGCCTGGGGTCGACGCTGGCGCTGGCGGCGTTCCCCATCCGCCGGTCGGGCCCTGACTACGGGCACGAACCGCGGCGGGCGCTCCTGCTCACCGCCGAGATCGCCATCGTGCTGGTGGTGGGCATTCCCATCGTGGCGGCCACGCTTCCCTTCGTGCCGGGCTATGCCGGCACTATTGGACTGGCGCTGTTGGTGCTGCTGTTTGCCGGGGCATTTTGGCGCTCTGCCGGAAGCCTGGAAGGCCACGTGCTGGCCACCGGTGGGCTCATCGCCGAGGCCCTGGCCCGGGAGCGCTCGGGTCGAGACTCGTCGGCCATCCACCGGGTGCGCCAACTCATGCCCGGGATCGGCGTGCTGACCCCCGTGACGGTGGAGCCTGACAGCCCGGTCGTGGGCCGGACGCTGGCCGATCTGGATCTGCGGGGGCGAACCGGCGCCACGGTAGTGGCACTGTGCCGGGGAGACGACCGCATCGAACTCCCCTCCGGGCAGCAACGGCTCGAGGCCGGCGACATGCTGGCCCTGACGGGCTCGGAGGTCGCCATCGAGTCCGCGGAGCGGCTACTGGAAGAGTAGCGAATCGGCCGCCTGCCACAGGTACCATGAGGCCACGGTACGATATGGCCGCCATGCCCCGGCACGCTCGAGGATCACCTGCGGCGCGGGGACGGTATCGCCGCCGAACACCAAAGCGAAACCCTTGCGTACACCGAGGTCGTCGACCGGCATCACGTCCGGCCGGCCGAGGAGGGACATCATGAACATCTCGGCGGTCCAGCGCCCGATGCCGCGGACGGCGACCAGCCGTTCGATGATGGTGTCGTCGTCCATGCGGGACAATCGCCGAACGGATGGCACCGTGCCGTCGAGGACTTTGGCCGATAGGTCTCGTACGGCGGCGGTCTTGTTGCGGGACAGTCCGGCCGCCCGTAACCGGCTCTCGGGTGTGGCGAGGAGGTCCGCCGGAGCGGGGAACCGCTTGGGCGCGTACAGGTCCAGCACTCGCCCGAGAATGGTCGACGCCGCCTTCACATGTAGCTGCTGGTAGACGATGGCGCGGAACAGAGCCCGGTAGGGGCTCCGGCCCGACTGGCGAACGAAGCGAACGGCCCCCAACCGACCGATGGCCCGGCCGAGTTCCGGATCATGCCGGCGGAGGTGGCGGCGCGCTCGGTCGATCTCGAACGGCCAGCAGGATTCGCGGGCACGATCCTCCGCCGCCACCGCCCTTTTCTCGATTGATAGCAGCCGGCGCTTGGTGGTAACGCCACCGACGGCCGAAAAGCCCCCCAGCCCACCACCAGCGGCCACCACCCGGTGGCACGGTACGATGAGCGGGAACGGATTCCGGCGCATGGCTTGGCCGACCGCCCGGGCCGCCCCCGGGGATCCGGCGCGGGCCGCCAGTTGGCCGTAGCTGATAGGGCCGCCGGCCGGGATGGCCAAGGCCGTGCGGTAGACTTGCTGATGGAACGGCGGAATCCCGCTGAAGTCGAGCGGGATGGTGCTCAGGTCCTGTAGGGTTCCTTCGAGGTGGCGCGTGAGCCGCAGCTGGACGTCTCGGACCCATCGGGGGGGAGGAGGCCGGTTGTCGCTCGCGGGCCGGTCGTCGAGCGCCTTTCCGGCGAGCAACGTCACACCCGAGATCACGCCGTCGCGCCATTGCATACGGCAGGCGCCGATGGCCGTGGGGAACACCACCTGACCCTGGCGCACCGAGGTCATCCTACCCCCGACGCCACACGGCGCCTTTTCTGGGTGGTGGGTTGGGCCACCGTCCCCTCCCCGAGCAGCGGTGCCAGATAGCGGCCGGTAATGGACTCGGGCGTCGCGGCCACCTCCTCCGGGCTGCCCATGGCGACCACCCGGCCGCCGGCGTCGCCCGCCTCGGGACCGAGGTCGACGATCCAGTCCGCCCGCTTGATGAGATCGAGGTGATGTTCGATCACCACCACCGTGTGTCCGGCGTCCACCAGTTTGTCGAGCACCTGAATCAGGACTCGAGATCGGAAGAGCGTCGTGTAGGGAAAGAGTGTAGATCTCGGTGGTCGCCGTCTCATTAAAA
>CAJVYZ010000092.1 GCA_913009915.1 uncultured Gemmatimonadota bacterium
CGCCGAAGCCATCGCGCAGCGCTGCACCCTGACCGGGGGCAAACGGCTGAAATTTGACCTCGACCGGACACTCGACGGGCTCCTTACCAGCCGCTGGCTCGGATTCCCGTTGATGCTGCTGATTCTCGCGGTCGTCTTCTGGATCACCATCGAAGGCGCCAACGTCCCGTCGGCCATGCTGGCCACCCTGTTGATCGACAAGGCGCACCCGTTCCTCCTCGGCGTCGGGGCCACGGTCGGCATGCCGTGGTGGCTGAGCGGCTTTCTGTTCGACGGAGTGTACCTGGCCACGGCGTGGGTGGTGAGCGTCATGCTGCCGCCGATGGCAATTTTCTTCCCCCTGTTCACACTGCTGGAGGATTTCGGTTACCTCCCCCGTGTTGCCTTCAACCTCGATTCACTGTTCCAGCGAGCCGGCGCGCATGGCAAGCAGGCCCTTACCATGTGCATGGGGTTCGGCTGCAACGCGGCCGGCGTGGTGGCCACGCGGGTCATCGACAGTCCCCGCGAACGGTTGATCGCCATCATCACCAACAACTTTTCTCTGTGTAATGGACGGTGGCCGACGCAGGTCCTGATCGCCACCATCTTTATTGGCGCCTTGGTGCCCGCCTCTATCGCCGGCCTCGTGGCCGCCTCGGCCGTGGTGGCCATCGCGCTCCTCGGCATCGTCGCCATGTTCGTCACGTCCTGGCTGCTGTCGCGCACCGTCCTGCGCGGCGAGGCCACCTCGTTCTCGCTCGAACTCCCGCCCTACCGGCCGCCACGGATCCTGCAGACCCTGTACACCTCGCTCATCGACCGCACCTTCATCGTGTTGTGGCGAGCGGTGATCTTTGCGGCACCCGCCGGGGCGGTCATCTGGCTCATCGCCAACATCCACATCGGCGGCGCCAGTGTCGCCCAGCATTCCGTCGACTGGCTCAATCCGCTGGGGATCCTCATCGGGCTCAATGGTGTGATCATGCTGGCCTACGTCGTCGCCATTCCGGCCAACGAAATCGTCATCCCAACCGTGCTCATGCTCACGGCGTTGACGCTACAGTTGACCGGGGTGGGGGGTGGCACCGGGGTCATGTTCGAGCCGGATTCGGCCAACGCCATCGGCGACCTCCTGCGGGCAGGCGGATGGACCCTGCTGACGGCGGTCAACCTCATGCTGTTCAGTCTGCTGCACAACCCGTGTTCGACCACCATCTATACCATCTACCGGGAAACCGGCAGTGCCCGATGGACCGCCGTGGCCACCATGCTGCCGCTGGTCATCGGCTTCGCCACCACGTTCGTGGTGGCCCAGGTGTGGCACATGGTGGCCTAGGGCGACCGGATCCCGGACGAGGCCCCAACGCAAACGAGGCCCGACCGTCCTGACGACGGCCGGGCCTCGAGCTGCCAGCGATCCGATCGGTCAGTTGCCGCCGAGCGGAATCCTCACCCCGGCGACTACGGGGAACAGGTTCTGGCTCGTTCCCTCGCTGAAGATCAACACCCACCGGCCCTCGAAGAACAGGTAGAGGCCACCAATCGGCGCGGCGCCACCCACGACGCCTGACAGGGCGCCGTCGGTCGTGCTTCCGATTCCCGATGCGTCCGATCCGGAGAACGAGGTATTGACGAACCCGCCACCACCGCCGACCCAGATGTCGAGCGTGGCCTTGTCTCCACCCTGGCCGATGTTCGGGTGCAACATGGCGTACGCTATGCCGTAGAAGTTGTTCATCTTGGCGTCGACCGAAGCCTGGGAGCCGGTCCCGAAATCCTTGAAACTGGACGACCCGTAGGCGAGGTCGAGGCGCAAGCCGATTGGTGACTGCCCCTCTCCGAACCGGTAAGCCACGTGGCCGTCCACCAGCCAACCGGTGTTGACGACGTCACCGATGTCGCCGGTCGGGAACACACCGCCAACGCCGATGCCGATGGTGATTGGGGATTGCTGCGCATTTGCGGTGGAAACGGGCGCAACCAGCACAGCCAGCCCCGTCACCGCACCTAGCAAACCGACAGACAGTCTTTTCACTGGTCCTCCTCTGTGTTGGGCCCGCGCCAATCCGCCTCGGACAAGCGGTCTTGTCCTAGGTCGGCAACGGGTGGAGAGCTACCACTATGATTGGTGAACCGTAGCAACGATAAGCCGTAACTTACGATCACGCCAGCCCTTCTCCCCCACGGCGTTGGTCAGGGGGCCAGAATACCCGACTATTTTGATCGGCATTATGCCCGTTTTCTTGGCGGCAGGGGGTCTGGTGGCGCCGTCCCGGCCGGCCCCTTGCCCCCACTCATGGCCTGAGAGATCTTGGGTCCGGCAGCCACTCTGTGGAGCTCCCATTGACCGATACCGCCTCTTCTTCCCACGATCCGGCCGCAGTCGCCCGCCGCCTGGTCGACACCTTCGGCCGCGGCTGGGCCCGCCAGGACGCCGAGCTGCTGCTCTCGGTCTTCAGCGATGACGCCGTGTTCCGCGAGGGACCCTTTGGCCAGGCCCTCGAGGGCCTGGCCGCCATTCGCGGCTACTGGGCCGACACCTCCTACCACCAGTCAGAGGGGACCTTCTCGTCCGGAGAGATCTTTACGGTGGGACCCTGGTTTTCCGTCGAATTCAAATCGGTCTTTCGCCGCCGCCGCACGGGCGAGTGGGTCGATGTCCGCGGTGCGCTGTTCTGCGAGCTGGAGGATGAAAAGATCTCCGAGATGCGGATGTACTGGCACCGCTGGACCAGAGGGCGCGAGGTCGATAATTCGGTCTAGCCGGACGCCCTGCTCACCATTCCTCGTGCCCATTGGTCGACTTGCGTGGGCCCCCTCGTCACCGTCAATTACTGGATGGACCCTTCTTGGTCGTGCCCGAGGTGACCGCCTCGAACCAGGACGCCGTTCTTCATCCGTCAGATCACCACAAGGAGCCGGTAATGTCTGGCAGCCTACGCTGGTGCCTCTACTGCCTGTCGCTAGTCTCTTGGCTTGGCTGGGGTACGGTCACAGCCAGCGGGCAGGAGGTCGACAGCACTCCGCCACCGATAACGAGTACCGAAGTTCTTTCCGGCAAGGCAGCCCTCACTCTCCCGCTCGACAGCGTGGCACAGGGACTGGTACTCCTCCCCGGCATCGAGCTGAGCGATGCCGGCCTTCTCGTCATCAGGGGTGGGCAGGTGCACGGACAGGCCGTCTACCTGGACGGTGTCCCGGTGAGTCCGGGGCAGCGCAGCTCCGGGTTCCTGTTCGGGTTGGGGACGTCCCTGAGGAAAGTGGCCCTCGATCCCGCACTCAGATTGGGGACCAACGCGCTCCGCATGGCGACGGTGACGACCGGAGCCTATGAAGCGGCATACGGTAACGCCGAGTCCGGCATCATCGCCGTGAGCACACGCGCCCCCACCGGGGCCATAACGGGAGCACTCCGATACGATACCGACGAACTCGCGGGAGTCACCCACGGCACGGGTACCAACCGCATTCTGGCCGATGTCGGCGGATCGATTACCAACAGACTCCGGTTCTATGTGGCGGGGGTGATCGATGGCCACCAATCGGCCGACAACGGCCCCGGAACCAACGATATTCCGCTGTTCGTGCCGGGGGCGAGCGATACCACGGTAGCGGTCGCTTCAGACTTCGGGAACCCTCTGTCAGACACCTCGCTCGTTTCCATCAACCAATTCCCCATCGGTCGAGGCCGGTGCGATAGCTTCGCCGGCAGCCTGGACCCCGGCATTGCCGGCAATTACGGGAGCGACTGCACCGGTATCCGCCTTCCGGCCTCCGCCCGGTCCGGCTACCAGTTCCTTGGCAGCCTCGGGTTCGACCCGATGCCACAAGCCTCGCTGGTGTTCAGCGCCGTCGCCACCCAGGACCAGACGCGCCTGTTCGACTACTCGAATCTCACCAACGGCCAACGACTGGCGGCCCAACGGACCACCAGCTCGGCCCTCACCCTGGCGTACCGCCATCATCTGGGAGCACCTGACGCCGGCTGGGACCTGTTCGGCGCGCTGTCCTATCAACGCGATCAAGCCGAGGTGGGCCCATTGACCGCGTCGGGTGAGGCCGATACCCGCTATCCCACCGGCGGATTCATGATCGCTCCGCTGGATTTTCTCTTTGGCTTCGAGAACTTTCCGGTCAACGACCGGTTGGTCGAGAACTTCCGCAACAACACCCCCGGCAGCCGGCGGACTCCGTACGACATCGAGAACAGCGCCCAGTACCGGACGGCCATCCGGTTCCGGAGCAATCCATCGGCCACCGTCCAGCCGCTGGCCTTCTTCGAGACCGGGGTTCCGGTGGGCCGCGTGGGGCTATTCAAGGAAACCCGCAAAGTTGCCACGGTGTCCGCCACCTGGCGGCCGAACCGCCACCACAACGTGACGTTGGGAGGAGAGTACACCGCGTATTCGGTGACCAACTACACCAGTCGGCTGACATCCCAGTCCGGTGCCGACGCCTATATCCAGGACCCCAACCGGTCGGCCGTTTTCCTGCAGGATCGGATCGTCACCGGGAACTTCACCGTGGTGGGAGGACTGCGCCTGGACGCGTTCAGCTCCGGCGCGCAACGGCCGTTCCTTCTGGATCTCGAGCCCGCCAGTCCGACGTTCAATGAGTACGTCTACTTCCCGCGCACGTCGAGTTACTCGGGAACAGCCGCCGATGGCCGGCCGCTGACCAAGTTCATCGAGGATCCCTCGCACACGGCCTTGACGCCCCACGTACAGTTAGGCTATGCCGTGTCACCTCGAACATCGCTGTGGGCGTCGGCCGGGCAGCAAGCGCAGATTCCTGATTTCTATCGTCTCTACACCGGGGTCAATACCGACCTCAGCATCACCAACAACAGCCAGATCTTCAGTGTCGACCAGGGATTCAACCAGGTCAATATCGCCGATCTCGGCATCCGCCACCGGTTCTCGCCCAAGTTGGCTCTGGCCGCGTCCGTGTACTACAAGGATCACACGGCCGAGAGTCAGCCTCGGCTGGAGACCCTGCAGGATCCCCTCCGGGGCACGCTCAACAACATCAGGGTTATTCGGTCCGATGGCGGCAGATCTGTCCAAGGGTTCGATGTCAAAGCGGACATCAACCTGGGCGGAGTCTTTGACGGATGGGTGGGGTACTCGTATGCCAACGCCGAACGGGCGGACGGACTGGCACCCAGCGCCACCAGACCGCACTCGTTTACCGGCGCCCTCAGCCTTGCCTTGCCTGACGATTGGCGCGCCGGCACCACCCTGGGCGCCGTCGGCCGCAACGTCGGGGTATACACCATCTTTCGGTTTGCCAGTGGCGAGCCCTACACCCGCTGCCCCGCAGGTGTGGGAAACGAGTTCCTGCTCTCAGGTGAGCTATGCCTACGGCAGTTCGAAGGGTCGCCCAACAGTTTCCGGCTCCCAACGGTCAAGCGGCTCGACCTCCGACTGGCCAAGGGATTCTCTGTCAGGTCTACTTTCGTCAACGTATTTCTCGACGTTCGCAACCTCTTCAATTTCACCAACACCCACACGGTGTATGCGGTCACCGGCACCACGGAAAACTCCGGCGAGTTGGACGCCGTGAGACAGGTCGAGTTCAACAGCTACGAACGGGAAGCCATCGCCAATGGAGCCCTGCAAAGCAACGGAAACATCCTGCTGCCGCCCGGCCCTGGTGCGTGTAATGACTGGGTGTCCCAGAGCTTTGACTCGGCCTCTCCCAGCTGCGTTTACCTCATTCGCGCCGAGCAGCGTTACGGAAACGGCGATGGCATCTTCGACCGGGAGGAGCAGGACCTGGCCATCCAGGCCTTCTACGCCGTGCTCCGGGGATCGAGCAATTTCACCGATCCTCCGCGGAGGATTCGGCTGGGGCTGGAGTGGCGTTTCTAGCATGGTGCCCGTCCACCGGCTCCCTGAATTGACCTCCGCAGGGGACGGTGGCCGCAGCGGCTTGATTGTTTAAGATGTTGTAAGGCAATGACTTATGGTATGGCACGGCCCTCGCAATCATCCTGGTCGATAAGCCGTGCCCGCCAGGGCCCCACTCGTCACCGAGCGACATCCGGAGGCTCACGATGATCGCCACTGCCATCGTTCCACTGCTGCTGACCGCCGCCGCTAGCGTCCCACCCAACCCGCCGCCACCCAGCGGCCAGGATCAGGCTGTCCAGGTTCGCCTCGACAAGGGCGGCGATTACTACCCCGGGCATGACGCCCAGGTAGATGTCCGCACCGAGTACGACGGCTTTCTCCTGGTTCTCCATGTGGATCCCCAGGGCCGGCTCAGGGTGTTGTTTCCGCTCGAGCCGTTCGACGAGGCCTTCGTGGAGGGCGGCAAACAGTATGAACTCGTCAACAGGGGCGGGCGCGGATCCTTTTACGTTGAGGACGCGGACGGCATCGGCGCCGTGTTTGCCGCGCACTCTGATTTCCCCTTCCATGTCAACGCGTTCGCCAAAGACCATCGGTGGGACTACCAGGCTCTGTGGATTCCACCGGAAGTCGACGTGGAGACGGCGCTGGTCGATCTGGTTGCCAAGATGTCCTACGATGGATGGTTCGAATATGACCTCGTCGAGTACCAGGTCTACGGCGAAGGTTCCTACGCCAGCGGCGGACCCGCTTACAACATCTACTACGAACCGTATTCCATCTGCTGCCAGACGACGGTTGCTGCGTCAATCTTCATTGGGACAGGCTACTACTACCCGTACGGCTACCCGTGGTACTTCAGCTCCTACTGGTACTACCCGTCGGCTCACTACGGGTCGTACTATGGGCCGTACTATGGCTATCCGTACTATCGGGGCGAGATCGGAAGAGCGTCGTGTAGGGAAAGAGTGTAGATCTCGGTGGTCGCCGTATCATTAAAAAAAAAAAACTATAAAAAAAAAGACTCGACTTCCTGACCCTTTTTTGATGCTCAAGACCGGACTTCTGGAGCACTTTGTGAAGACAGCCAGAATAAGATGTAAGTGCTCTAAATGTCTATGAAAAGGATAACGACACAAGACACCCCGCCCGCCTTTCCAATACCTTACAAAATTAACCACCTGCGGCTCCACGGCTCCAAGAGGCGCTGTACTTGACCAAATGGTCCAATTACCATACCGTCCAAAATAACCCAAACCAACAAAAGTTATAATCACCAAATAAAAAAAGCCGAAATCACAGTCAACCCGCGACCCAGCAAAACTAAAATGTCGCGATTAAATGAATAACCCTACTAATTACAACATCTTCGGAAACGCTCAGAATGAAAATAGACCGGAGGGAGAATCGGGTACATTTAGATACGCGCGCACACGAGGGGGACCCGTTCGACATACCCCCCCCGGTCCGCCTTGCCAGCCAGCCGCCGCCAGCCGTAAACCGCCGTAACCCGCGCCGCTGTTGACCTGCAGCCGATACGCCTGTCACGCGCATTCCTCTGGCAGCTGCCGGTTCAGGGGTGCCGGTTGAACGATCGGTTGAACGTAAGTATTTAAGGATATAAGACTTACCGTATAAAGCGCCGATAATAGGTATTATGTATAGTTGAAGGGTAAGTGTACTGTAATCAATAGTATAGGTGTGATGATAGGGCGCGGCGTGGTACAATAAGAGGAGGAGCCAGGTGTGAGCTGCTGCAGGTTCGCCAGGTGCCGGTTGTTGACGCGTTCCGAGGTGCCGGAAGCCGGGAGGGAGATATACCGGTATTCTTCTGCCACTATGGCGGGAAAGACTGCCACTCTGGCAGAGAAGCATGACAACACGGCAGAGAATACTGCCACAACGTCAGGATATTCGTGGAGTGTTACGATATGGTAACACATTTGGGTGGTAAGTGTTACGCTGGCGTAACGTTTTGGGCGGTATATCTCTCAAAAGGAGACAGTTATCGCATAACCGCGACACCCGGCAGAAATTGCCGCCACGTAAACGTAGCAGCAGGGTATTGCGAAATAGCGACAGTTCCTCAACGTGTCGGGTGTTGTAGGTTCGTGAAACAGGTTGTAACCCGCGTAGTTATTGGTTTCGCTCGTGGAGCCTGTAATAGCTATTGACATATCTGACACAATGGCGTATTATAGGGGTGCAGGTACCCCGAGAGGCTAATATGTAGGTGCCGTTCCCGAGTTCGAGTCTTGGGCGGGGTGCAAAACAGTACAGTTCCTTGACAATCGAGACCCGTTGCGCGTTTTGCCGTGAGAGATACGGTATATGTTACTATGTAGAGGCGCTCGTTATTGGCGTCCCGTATGTATCGGCAGAGCGGAAAGTGGTACACGTTAGTGGATCGGCGCGGCGGTTGAAAATATGGCAACCCCGACAGGTTATTTTCCCGGGTTCAAGTCCCGGGCGGGGTTCAAGTGTCTGGCGTGGGCGCCAGGCGACAGGTGTAATAAGAGGAGAGAGCGATGAAACTATCAGGACCGGAGAGAGTCGCGATAAACAAGCGGCTCACCGCGCTAACCTCGCCGAATTACAGAACGAGGTACTTCGATGAAATCCCGCTCGGAGACATTGCCTCGGCAATCGCTGAAGATCGGAAGAGCACACGTCTGAACTCCAGTCACAC
>CAJVYZ010000093.1 GCA_913009915.1 uncultured Gemmatimonadota bacterium
TCATCATGATGATACAGCCGGGACTGTTGAGCTATATTTTCTTTTTTTTTTTTTTTCAAGCAGAAGACGGCATACGAGATATATCAGTGTGACTGGAGTTCAGACGTGTGCTCTTCCGATCTCCCGAACAGCTCAGGAGAATAGAACGGCGACAGATACGGGCCGACGGCATAGTGCGCGCCCTGAAACGCCGCCCAGGTGGAGTAGACGATGAACGCCGACAAACCGAGAAACACCACGCCGGGCGAGGCCCACCAGCGGTCGCGGCGCATGGTCTGGCCGAAGCGAGGCCGAGACAGAGGCACTTCAACGTGCGTCATGCCTGATTCTCCATGCCGAACGGCGTCGAACGCCGCGGCGTATGGGCTTGGATCTCACCACCCCGAAAGAAGCCGGAGTGGTCTTCGGGAGCCGTGCACTCGATTGCTACTATAGGATAGAACGGCGTGATTGGCCAGAGGGGGGGCGAGGGTCGTTGTTGATCGGTGCTTGCTGATTGCTGATTTGTGAGGTGGAGGCGGTCCCATGCGTACTGCGTACTCGAGAGCCCTGTTCCAACCGGCTTCCGGCCCCCATATTGGTCCAGCTATCGCGCCATGCCCATGGTATCGTTGATCCTCAGTCTTCCAGGGTTTCCGTGGCTGAAAATGAACGCTTGAACGTGGCGCTGGAGGGTTCGCTACCGGATCGTCCGCGAGCTGGGCCGCGGCGGCATGGCCACGGTCTATCTGGCCGAAGACCTGAGGCACCCGCGCCAAGTGGCGGTCAAGGTGCTGCGGCCCGATTTGGCCGCGGCGCTCGGCGGAGACCGATTCCTCCGCGAAATCGAGATCTCCGCCCGGCTGGAACACCCTCACGTCCTCACCCTGATCGACTCCGGCCAGGCCGACGGAATCCTCTACTACGTCATGCCGTACGTGGAGGGCGAGTCGCTCCGCGCCAGGGTGGAGCGCGAAGGCGCCCTGCCGGTGGACGACGCCGTGCGAATCCTCAAAGAGGTGGTCGACGCTCTGGCATACGCCCATTCAAAGAGCATCGTCCACCGCGACATCAAACCCGATAACGTGCTGCTGTCGGGCCGCCACGCCGAGGTCACCGACTTCGGCGTGGCCAAGGCGTTGAGCGAGGCGGCTCACGAAAGCGACGCCATCACTTCCACCGGCATGGCGCTGGGAACCCCCAGCTACATGGCGCCGGAGCAGGCCGCGGCCGAGCCGAACGTCGATCACCGGGCCGATATCTACGCCGTCGGCGTCATGGCCTACGAGTTGTTGGCCGGTCGGCCGCCCTTTTCCGGCGCCACGGCGCAGCAGGTGCTGGCGGCCCACATGACCGAGGTGCCCGACCCGCTCGACAAGCACCGCAGCAACTTGCCGCCCGGGTTGGCCGAGTGCGTCGCCCGCTGCCTGGAGAAGAATCCGGCCGACCGGTGGCAGAGCGCCGAGGAATTGCTGCGCCGGCTCGAGACCGTGGCGACGGCGTTACTACTGGTGGGCGCAATACGAGTCACATCCGGTGCTAGCCCCGTCGCTCAGGCTGGAAGGCCGGCTGGCCGCCGAGGTGGGCGACACCGCCGGAGCCATCCGCGCCTATCAGCACTACCTGGCGCTCAGATACGATCCCGACCCCCAGCTGCAACCAGAGGCGGACGAGGTACGGGCCGAGTTGGCGCGGCTGCTGGGGGAGCCGGAGCTGTAAGCGAGGGCAGCGTCTTTGTGCGGTAGACCGCACTTACCGCGCGACCGCCTTGTTCCAGGGGCTGTGGGGCAGTTGGCACCCCGTGTGCACGTTGGTGCCCCCGAGCTGGACACTATCCCACCACATCCGGTGTCCTAGTGCCCTGTCACAGCAATCCTCGAGGAGGGAATCATGGCAAATCGCCATATTCGTGGTCTGATTGCGATCGTCACCATCGTGCTGGCGGCGCTGGCGCTCCCCCGCCAGGCGCAGGCCCAGGACGCTGCCGGCACGGTCTGGAGTCAATTGGAGGCAGTCTACAGTTGGGCGGACGGTGAGGGATATGCCACCCGCAACTACCTCATCGGCAAGCTGGACGAAGAAGAAACCGACACCTGGACCATGACGCTCTATGGCGGCAACGACTACCTCATCATCGGTGCCTGCGACGGCGACTGCGGCGACCTCGATATCACCGTGCTCGACGAATACGACAATACCATCGCTCGCGACACCGAGACCGACGACGTCCCCGTGGTCCAACTCGACCTCGAGGAGCAGGGCCGCTACCAGATCCGGGTGAAGATGTACTCCTGCAGCGTGGAGCCGTGCTATTTCGGGTTGGGGATTTTCTACAAATAAGGGCGGTAAGGCGGTAGAGGCGGTAACGGGCGGTAAAGGCGGTAGCTGTTGACAGCGAGGGACGGAGACGAAATCCCTTGGGCTGCCCTCGCTGCCCTCGCTGCCCTCGCTGCCCTCGCTGCCCTCGCTGCCCTCGCTGCCCTCGCTGCCCTCGCTGCCCTCGCTGCCGCCGCTGCCGCCGCCCTCGCCCTCCCGGACGCATGCTGGTACCATTCGCTGCACTCCCACCACAGGAAGCGTGATGTTCACTCCCAAGCCGATCTCCCGGGCTACCGTCGAAGCGGCCTTCGCCAAGGCGGAGCGCTATCGTCTGCTCAACGAACCGCGCGAGGCGGAGAGCATCAGCCTGGACATCCTCGCCACAACGCCGGGCGACCAACGAGCGCTGGTGATGCTGCTGTTGTCGATTACCGACCAGTTCAAGGACGATCTCCTCCACAACTTGCGGCGCGCCCAGGCACTCCTCGAGCGGCTCGACGGCGAATATGCCAGGCACTACTACACCGGCATCATCACCGAGCGCTGGGCCAAGGTGCTCATGGACAACGACATCGCTTGCAAGGATCGCCGGGTACACGATGGGTTCAAGGAGGCGATGGGCTGGTACGAAAAGGCCGAAGCCGTACGGCCGCCCGACAATGAGGACAGCATCCTTCGATGGAACGCCTGTGGCAGAATCGTCGAAACACGGTTGGAGGGAATGAGCGGCGAGCACCGGCTGGAAGATCTGGGGATATTGCCAGGGAAATGATCGGTCAGTCGACGGACAAGCCCCCCATCAAGGTGAAGTCGGCACCCGGTCCCCGTTGGCGTAGGGCATCGGCCGGTAGAGTACGCTGCGTACCACCGAGAAGGTGACCCCGTTGGCGCCGATGCCTATCCCTAAGGTGAGGATGACGACGGCGCTGAACCCGGGGGATCGGCGGAGAAGGCGAAGGGTACTGGCTATCGGGCCCATGGAGCGCTCCGACAGCTGGGGCAGCGGGGGCAGCTCTCAGTGTCGGGACTCCAGGTTAGATGGAGGAGTGTGGTGCAGGGTTGGAATCGGCTTGCCGTCGGTTTCACTCCACCGCCGGTGTAAGGATGCTGTTAAATTCCTCCCTGTATCTCACCGAGGATCGGCGGTTCATGAAGCTCCTGCGTTGGCCTGTCGGCATCGTCTTCCTGGCGATCCCTGGTCTCGTTCAGCCCGCGGCATCGCAGGCTCCCTCACTCGAAACCGCCGAAGACATCATCGACTACGTCGACCACATCCTGCGTGGCAACTCCAGCAAGGGCACCATCACGATGGACATCGTGACCGAGAACTGGTCTCGCAGTCTCACGATGGAGGTGTGGTCGCTGGGCAAGGAGTACAGCTTGGTCCGGGTGACTGCTCCCAAGAGCGAGGCGGGCACGGCCACGCTCAAGGTCGGCCAGCAGGTGTGGAACTACCTCCCCCGGGCCGATCGCACCATCAAGATTCCGCCGTCGCTCATGATGGGTTCGTGGATGGGATCCCACTTCACCAACGACGATTTGGTGAAGGAGAGCCAATTGATAGAGGACTACCATATCGAAATCAGTTTCGATGGCGAGCGGGACGGTGAGCCGGTGTGGGAGTTCACGCTGACGCCAAGACCGGAGGCCCCGGTGGTGTGGGGCCAGATCGTAGAGCAGGTGCGCCGGCGGGATGTCATGCCAACCTGGGCCAAGTACTACGATGAGGATGGCGTGTTGTCGCGCACCCTGATCTTTTCCGAGTTCAAGACGATGGGCGGTAGGTTGGTCCCGTCGGTCATGACGATCACCCCTGAGGACAAACCAACGGAAAGCACCATGATCATCTATTCCGACATCGTGTTCGATGTGGGCCTCGACGAAGATTTCTTCTCACTACGCAATCTCAAGCAGCAGCGCTGAGCCGGCGGAATGCGTGCCATGGTGTGGTGGCGTATCGGATGGCGCAACCTGTGGCGCAGCCGGAAGCGCACGGCCATCACCGCCGGTGCCCTGGCCCTCGGATTCCTGTCGGCCACGATCATGGTGGGCTTGTCGCAGGGGATAGTGGCCCAGATGATCGAGAACGGAACCGAACTCGTCACCGGACAGCTGCAGGTCCATCACGTCAACTACCAGCCGGAACGAAGCCTCTACTCCACCATCGGCGGCCGTGACGGCACCGACGTCGAGGCCCTGATCGATCTGGTGGCGGCCCGGCCGGGCGTCGAGGCCGCCACTCCTCGGGTGTACGGCGGTGGTCTGGTCAGCTCCGGCTGGGAGACGAACGCCGGCATTCTGATGGGAGTCGATCTCGAACGAGAGCCGCAAGTGAGCAGAATGTTAGACGGTCTCACCGCCGGCCGGCTCCCCGAACCCGGCCTGCGGGAAGTGCTCCTCGGCAGCGAGATGGCCCGCAAGCTCAAAGTCGAACCGGGCGCCGAGCTGGTGTTGGTCGCCGGCGCCGCCGACGGATCCCTGGGGAACGACCGGTACACGCTGTCCGGTGTTTTCCATACCGGGATGACAGCGCTCGATGCCGGCTACGCCATACTCTCCATCGAAACCCTCCAGGACCTTCTCGTCCTCGACCGCAACCGCATTCACGAGGTGGCGGCCTCGATGACCGCGCCCTGGGACGCGCCCGACGCGGCCGCAGCGCTGCAGATGACAGTGAGCCGGCAGGTGCCCGACATCGAAGTGGAAGACTGGGTGTCGTTCCGGCCGGACCTCGCCGAGTACGCCCAACTGGCCGGGTCGGCCAACTGGATCATCGTGATGGTCGTGTTCGTCATGGCCATCTTCGGCGTGGCCAACACCATGCTCATGGCCACCTTCGAACGGCGTCACGAATTTGCCCTCATCCGGGCACTGGGATCGGCGCGCTCCGGCATCATCCAGACGGTTCTCTACGAGGGCATCGTCCTCGGGGTCGTCTCGCTGATTGCCGGCGCGGTCATCACCATCCCCGTCATGGTGTGGTGGAGCGTGTCGCCGCCCAGCCTGGCGGCCCTGGTGGGAGATTTTACCATGGCCGGCTCGCTGGTGCAGGCCAACCTCCGGGTGGTGCTGACCTGGCAGACGCCGGTCATGAGCGCCATCGCGCTGTTCCTGACGGCCATCCTGGCGTCCCTCTACCCGGCGATACGCTCGGCCCGGGTGCCGCCGGCCGATGCTCTGGCGGGGGCGGAATGAGCGCGGCCGGCAGACCTCCGCGTGAGGGTCTCAGGCTGGGGATCATCCTGCGCCTGTCGCTGCGCAACGTGCTGCGCTATGCCCGGCGGAGTACGCTCACGGCCTCAGCCATGGTGCTGGGGCTTGGGTTGTTGATTTTCTCCCGTACTCTTGCCGACGGCGCTCACGAAAGCTGGATCGATCAAGGCGTGCAACTGGGGATGGGACACGTCGCGCTGCAGGCGCCGGACTACCAGCAGAATCGGTCGCTCGCCTACCGGCTCACCGCTAGTCGCCTGGCCACGGCGATGGGGGCACTGGACGATCCCCAGATCGAGCCCAGCGTGGCGATGGTGGCCCCTCGGATCGCCGTGAGCGGGCTGGCCTCATCCGCTGGGTCCGCGCTACCCGTCCAGATTCTCGGTGTCGATCCGGATCTGGAGCCGGCGTTTTCCTTGCTGGACGACAAGCTGGTCGAGGGGCGCTACCTCCAGCGCGGCGACCGATTGTCAGCCTACGTCGGCATAGGGCTGGTCGAACGGCTGGGCATCCACTTGGGGTCGCGGTTCGTGCTGACCGCCCAGGACGCCGACGGTGAAATTCAGGGACAACTGGTCCGTGTGGCAGGGATCTTCAGGACCGGCGTCCCCGACCTCGACGAAGGCATCATCCACCTGACGCTCTCCACCGCGCAACGGTGGCTCAACGCCCCGGGGGCCGTGACCACCGTGGCGGTGTTGCTGCGGTCGAGCCGGGAGACGCCCCCGGTCATCCGGTCGCTCGAGCGAATCCTCCCGGCGAACGAGGTAGAGGTGCTGTCGTGGCGGGAGGTATCCCCCGAACTCGACGCCGCGGTCAAGATCGACGATCTCGGCGACTGGGTGTTCCACAGCATCACGCTGGCCATCATCGCGCTGGCCATTCTCAACGCCATCCTCATGGCCGTCATGAACCGCAAGCGGGAATTCGGCGTCCTCCAGGCATTGGGGTTGACGGGCGGAGAAACCGGCGTCGTCGTGCTGCTCGAGGGCGTTATGTTGAGCCTCCTGAGCGGAGGTTTGGGCATCCTGCTTGGTCTCGGAGTCACCTGGTTCTTCTGGCGCGACGGATTGGACATGTCCTTCCTGATGGATGAGGAACTGACGTTTTCGGGAACCTTGTTCGATCCGGTCATGGTTCCCGAATTCCGCCTGGCCACCATCCTCGTCAGCCTGGCGCTGATCATCACGATCGGTGTTCTGGCGTCCCTCTACCCGGCTCGCCAAGCCACGCGGATCGATGTGGCCGAGGCCATGAAATTCGACCGATGAAAGAGCACCACCTGCAACCGACCACCGCCTTTCAGGTGACGGCACAGGGACACGCCGTCCGAACCGTAGACCTGTGGAAGACCTACCCCCAAGAACCCGAGCCGGTCCACGCCGTGAGCGGCGTGTCGCTGGAAATCGCCCCGGGCGAATTCCTGGCGATGGCCGGCCCATCCGGGTCGGGCAAGACCACGCTGCTCAACATGCTCGGCGGCCTGACCCGTCCCACCAGGGGCGAGGTCTGGATTGCCGGTCACGAGTTGAGCCAGCTCTCCGACAAGGCCCTGGCCCGGCTGCGGCTGGAGAGTATTGGGTTCGTGTTTCAGGCCTACAATCTCCTTCCGGTGCTGACGGCGCTGGAGAACGCCGAGTTCTCACTGCTGCTGCGCGGCGTCCCCAAGGAAGAGCGGCGCCGGCGAGTCACCGACTTGTTCCGCAAGATCGGCATGGACGGGCTGGAAGACCGGCGCCCAGGCCGGCTGTCCGGCGGGCAACAGCAGCGGGTGGCCGTGGCCCGTGCCGTGGTGGGCAAACCCGCCCTGGTACTGGCGGACGAACCGACCGCCAATCTCGATTCCCACGCCAGCGACGACCTTCTCGGGGTCATGGAGGATCTCAATCGCGAACTAGGGACCACCTTTGTGTTCGCTACTCACGACCCTCGGGTGATGGATCGGGCCCATAGGCTCATCCGTTTGGTGGACGGCGCCGTCGTGAGCGATGAGCGGCGGTGAACTGAATGGCGGCCGGAGACGAAAGAGATGGCTCACCGGCCTGGCCGCCGCGGTCGTCCTCGCCGCTAGCGTACCGGGGCCGCTCGCCGGCCAGCGGTTGGGGTCCATCAGCGGGTACAGCCTCACCATACCCACGGCCAGCGGCTCAGGTGACTTGAGCGAGGGCGGCTTGGCTCTGCTGCAACAACTCCGCTTGATGGGCCGGCCCGCGTTGGGTTCCTTGTCGCTCGAGTTCGCCTACCAGCAGAATCTCCAGCTCAGAGAAAACCTGGCTGCCGGGCTCAGCGGGACGGTGTTCGTTGCCACCAGCACCAAGTGGTTGCCGCTGCAGTGGACCATAGTGGATGACGATCACGTAACCTGGGAACACGGCTTCGACCGACTGGCACTCGAAGCCGGGGGCCGGGCCTGGGACGGCACCGTGGGCCGCCAGGCCATATCGTGGGCTACGACGTTGTTCCTCACGCCGGCCGATCCGTTCGCGCCGTTCGACCCCTCGGATCCGTTTCGGGCATACCGGGCAGGGGTGGACGCTGCGCGAGTCAGGTACTACCCCGGCCCGCTCAGCGAGGTGGACATGGTCGTGCGCCTGGCGGATACCGACTCCGGTACCGCGGTCACGGCCCTCGCGCGTGGCAGGACGACCTGGGGTCAGACAGACGTTTCTGCCTGGGCAGGCCTCGTGTTCGACCGGCCAGGCGTTGCCCTGGGAGCTACCCGCAGCGTGGGCGGTCTTCAGTTGCGAGGCGAAATTTCGCTCCGTGAAAACCCTGACAGCGGCACGGCTGCAGTCCGGCTTGCCGTCGGGGCCGACAATCAGATCGGAAGAGCACACGTCTGAACTCCAGTCACACTGATATATCTCGTATGCCGTCTTCTGCTTGAAAAAAAAAAAAACACAACAAAAAAAAAAACAAAAACATGAAAAAAGAAATCGACACCAAGACACATATACTCGCTCAATCCAATGACAACTCACAACTGCACATGATAGTCTGCGCACGAAAC
>CAJVYZ010000094.1 GCA_913009915.1 uncultured Gemmatimonadota bacterium
GAGTTCGCGCCCGGGCTGGGGTCAAGCGACGCGACAGACCCCTGGGTGTGGGATACCAACGTGCGGGCCATTTTCCGTGACTTGCAGTGGCAGATCCCGGCGCTGATCGCTTCAGGCGGCGGCGCGATCGTCAACAACTCCTCGGTCGCGGCGCGTGTGGGTATGCCGGGGGCTTCGATCTACAGCGCAAGCAAGGGAGCGCTCGATGCACTCACGAGAAGCGTGGCTATGGAGGTGGCGCCGCAGGGCATCCGCGTCAACGCCGTGGCGCCCGGTGGTGTTCGGACTCCGGGCTTCGAGGGGTTCTTCGGCGGCGACGAGGAGGCAATGGCCGGGTTTGCCGGCCAGCATCCAATCGGGCGGGTAGCGACACCCGAGGAGATTGCCGACATCGTCGTGTGGCTTTGCTCCGACGCGGCCTCGTTTGTCACGGGCCAGGTGATCGTCGCCGATGGCGGGTACACGGTTCAGTGATGACAGCGGGGGCAGCGGGGGCAGTTGACAGCGAGGGCAGTTGGCAGAGTGGGCAGCGAGGGCGGTTGACAGCGAGGGCAGTCGATATCGGGACAGGTAGCAGCGCAGGTAGCATGGGGTCGATCCGACGCGCCGATACCGCCGGCGCGAGCAGCGAGCACGAGGATATTCGCGATCGTTGCCAACAACCAATCAGGAAGGTGATAGCAATGAATAGGATGTTTCCGATTGTGCCATCTCTAGTGGCGTGGGTCGCTGTCTCGGCGCTGCCGGTATCGCCGGCCGTCGCCCAGGAGGGTGCTCCCATCAAGCCCACGGGCCCGGAGATATCAGCTGAGTTCCCCTTCGAGTCGCATTACGTCGAGGTAATGGGCTCGAGGATGCACTACGTCGATGAAGGCGATGGTGATCCGGTTCTCTTTGTGCACGGCAATCCGACGTCATCGTACCTGTGGCGCAACATCATCCCCTACGCCATCCCGTACGGGCGGGCCATCGCGGTCGACCTGATCGGCATGGGAAAGTCGGACAAGCCTGACATCGACTACAGATTTGTCACCCACGCCGAGTACCTGCAGGGCTTCATCGACGCGTTAGACCTCACCGATATTACCCTGGTGATCCATGACTGGGGTTCGGCCCTGGGAATGGACTTTGCGCGACGAAATCCCGGCCGAGTGAAAGGCATCGTTTTCATGGAGCCGATTGCACCGCCGATAATGCCTGTTCCAAGCTACCAGGCGATGGGCGATGGCCCAGGTGGGTTATTCCGCAACCTCAGGACACCGGGTATCGGCGAGGAAATGGTGCTCGAGAACAACTTCTTCGTTGAGGTGGTGCTGCCGGAGATGGGAATAGTGCGTGATCTCACGGACGCGGAGCGGCAAGCCTATCGACAACCGTATCCCACGCCCGGGAGTCGCAGGCCGACCCTCGTCTGGCCGAGGGAGGTTCCGATCGCGGGCGAGCCTGCGGATGTGACGGATATCATCGAGCGGAACGGCGATTGGCTGCACGAGACCGGTATTCCAAAACTCATGTTCTACGCCGAACCGGGGGTATTTGGCACTCCGGAGGTGGCAGCGTACTACGCTGAGAACCTCAAGAATATCGAGACACGCTACGTCGGAGTCGGTCTTCATTTCATTCAGGAAGACCATCCACATGTGATCGGCCGCGGCCTGGCGGACTGGCTCCGTCGCCACCAGTAAGTAGAGGCCGGGCGGCTCTCGGGGGCTATACAGCCGGCAGCCGGACAATTAGTGGAAGATTGCGCGCGTCATCTAGAACTCCAACCTGCCTGCGGGTGAATAGCCACCCCCCCCCGCGGTTTCACACGTCAAGGAACGAGGGCGGGTGGCGTTGGTGATAGTCGGTTGCTGCTTCGAACGCCCGGGCCAGCAGCAGGGGGGATTCCTCGTCGAACAATTGGCCGATGAAACTGAGACTGCTTGCCGGAGCTCCCTCGGCAAAGCCCGAGGGCACGACGACGGCTGGATGGCCCGTCAGGTTGGTTCGCAGCAGGATGTCCTGTCCGAAAGACGGTGCAATGAGGACGTCGATGTCCGCTAGTGCCGCATCGGTGGCTTGGATGAGCATGGTGCGCAGTCGATTGGCCTGCAAGTACTCGACGGCCGGTATGAAGCGAGACTGGCGGAAGACATTGGGCCATGCGTTGGCAATCTGACGGGTCAGCAGGTCGTCACGGTCGGAGCGAGTCAGGTCATCGAAGGCCGTCGCCGCTTCCGCCGACAGGATGAAGCTGATGGCGCTGGTGGGGAACGGCTGGGGTAGTTCGATCGGCTCCAGAGAAACCCCCAGGGTGCCAATTACCGCCAGCGCCGCTTCGTCGTGAGTCTTGGTACCATGGTCCTCCTCGAAGGCCGCCCGCAGGTATCCCACACGCAAGCGCTCGAGCGAGCGTGTCCCGTCGTAGCTGAAGGGCACGTCCCGCACAGTTGGGTCGATCCCGTCCGGGCCGGCGATGGCCTCCAGCACCAGGGCACAGTCCTCCACGCTGCGGCACAAGGGCCCCAGTTTGTCCATACTCCAGGACAGAGCCATGGCGCCGTGGCGGCTCACCCGGCCGAACGTGGGCCTGAGCCCGGTGGCACCGCATCTGGTCGCAGGCGACACGATCGAACCCCACGTCTCGCTGCCGATGGCAAACCCCACCAGGCCCGCGACGGTCGCCGCGGCCGGGCCGGCCGAAGAGCCGCTCGAGCCCTGTTCCAGGTTCCACGGGTTGCGAGTCTTACCGCCGAACCACACATCGCCCCAGGCGAGGGCGCCCAGGGTGAGCTTGGCCAGCAAGACAGCTCCCGCCTCCTCCAGTCGGCTAACGACTGTGGCGTCTTCGGCCATCACCTGGTCCTCATATGGCTTGGCGCCCCACGTGGTGCGGTATCCCTTCGTGGCCAGGAGGTCTTTGGCTCCCCAGGGGATGCCGTGCAGGGGTCCCCGATATTGCCCCCGGGCCAGCTCGGTATCGGCCCGTGCGGCCTGTTCCAGGGCCAATTCCTCGGTGAGACTGACGACGCATTCGAGTGTGTCGCCATAGCGTCGGAGCCTGTCGAGGTAGAGGTTGGTCAACTCCTTCGATGAGACCTTCCGGGTGCGGATGAGTTCCGCCAGGTGGGTGACGGGCAGGAAGGCCAAATCGGTATCCGACTGTGGCCGCGTTACCCGGGGCCGCCGGTGGCGCACCCGGGCCGGATCATCCCGGACCGCCGGGGCCCGACCCAGCAGGGGATCGAAGAACAGCGCCGGCGGCACGCTGTTGGGAATCGTCACCGTTCGGATGGCGGCGTAGTCTTCCAGCGCTTCATTGAGACCCTCCACCATCAACTCGCGTTCTTCCGCCGTGAACGTCAGCCCGGCGACCTGCTCGGCTGCGGCGATGATCTCCGTCGTGATGGGGACTAACTGTGTTGTGCGATTGGGGATTACCGGATCGACTGATTCCGTGAGCTCCGACCTGCGGCGGGCCTCCGCCCAGACCGCTTCAGGGAAGAGTGACCCTCCCAGTCCCATTGCGGTGAGGGCTTCGAGAAGTTTCCGACGCGAGAGAGATGTGGTGGGCATGGCGGCGGTGCCTCCGGCCAAGGGTCGAAAGAGACAACCCTGATCATAGCTGTTTCGTTCCTCCGCCGTCCAAGGCCAAGTCGTGCTGAGGGCTGGTGGGACAAGGAGACCCTATCTTGGTGGGGTGAGGGAGATCGATCCGACGCGCCGGCGCGGGTGGGGAGGGTCCGATCCAACGTCCCGGCGCAGCCAGCACGAGAACGAAATCCACGTCGGTGCCGACCTCAGAATCGGCGGGTTCGACCGGCAGCGCTGGCTTTGCCGGCGCAACGGCTGAACCCTGACGGGGCAATGAAAAAGGCCGACTTTCGTCGGCCATTCTTCATTGCCCCGCCAGGGTTCGAACCTGGACTCTTCTGATCCAGAGTCAGACGTGTTGCCAATTACACCACGGGGCATTGTTGGCTGTCAGCTGTCAGCGCTCGGCTGTCAGCTGGTCCAGTGGAGCTGAGGGGGATCGAACCCCTGACCTCTGCATTGCGAACGCAGCGCTCTCCCATCTGAGCTACAGCCCCAGGACGGGGCAAAATAAGCGCTTGGGGGCTGGTTAGTCAATGTGGAAGGGCGGTAGGGCGGTAAGGCGGTAGGGCGGTAAGTCGTTGCCGCAAAGACGGTTGACAGGGTGGTGGTTCACAAGCAGCTTGTGGACTGCCCCGCTTACCTCGGTCTGTTGCTCGCCTGTGGCAAGCCCCATATTAGTCGAATCATGCCAGTGCTGACTCACGGTTCGCCTGTACTACTCTGCATAGCCGTGCTCGGCGGCATGGGTCCGCTCGCTGCGCAAGACGCCGAGGAGTCTCGCTACCGGGAACAGCGCCTGGCGATGGTTGATCTGATCGCTTCTCGCGGGGTGAAGGACTCAGCCACGCTCGCCGCCATGCGAGCCGTCCCCCGACACGAGTACGTCCCCACCGATTCCCGACGCCTGGCCTACGGCGATCACCCACTTCCCATCGGGCACGGTCAGACGATCTCCCAACCCTATATCGTCGCCTTCATGACGGAGATCCTGCAGCCGTTTCCGGGGATGAAGGTGCTCGAGGTCGGCACCGGCTCCGGTTACCAGGCGTCGGTTTTGGCCCAGATCGGGGCCGACGTCTACACCATAGAGATCTTCGAGGTCCTGGCCACCAGCGCTCGCGAGCGGCTGACGCGACTGGGGTTCGATCAGATACAGACCCGCCACGCCGACGGCCACTTCGGCTGGCTCGAGGCTGCGCCGTTCGACGCGGTGATCGTGACCGCGGCCGCCGGCTTCATCCCGCCGGCTCTGGTGGAACAGCTCAAACCGGGGGGCCGCATGGTGATTCCCGTCGGGAGCGTGCACGGGATCCAGAACCTGATCCTGGTGCTCAAGGACGAATCAGGAGACCTCCGCACCCGCAATCTGCTGCCGGTGCGATTCGTGCCGATGCTGAGCGACCTTCGCTGACGATGTGAACTCGTTCCGTACGATCGCCGTCACTTGCGTCGCCGCGGGGACTCTCGCGTTCCAGATCCTCCTGGTCCGCGTGTTTGCCATCGAGCACTTCCATCATTTCGCCTACATGGCCATCGGCATCGCCATGCTCGGCTTCGGGGTCAGCGGGACGGCGCTGGCCCTGATCCGCCCGCGAGACCGTGGCACCACGGAGCGTTGGTTCTGGTGGGCCAGCGTTGCGGTGCCGTTGGCGCTGATCCTGAGCCCGGCGCTGGTGCACCAGGTACCGTTCGACGCAACACAGTTGGTGTGGGACTATCGCCAGTGGCTACGCCTGGGACTGGTGTACATCCTGCTGGCGCTTCCGTTCGGCATCGGCGGTCTTGCCGTCCTCCTTGCCGTCACGCTCGAGGCCGACCGGCCGGGCCGGATCTACGGAGCCAGTTTCTTCGGGTCGGGGCTCGGCGCCGGATTGGCTCTCGCTGTGTTGTGGTTCCTGCCTCCAGTGGAGGCACTCGCCGTGCCCGCGGCGATAGCCGCTCTGGGAACACTGGCCGCGGCGTGCGACAGGAAGAAACGATCGAGCGCGCTGCGAGTAGCCGGGCTGGTGTTGCTGGGAAGCGCGATCGTGGTGGTGCGGCCGCCGTGGCAGTTCAGCCTGACTCCCTACAAGGCGTTGCCGCAGGTCGAGGCCTACCCCGAAGCCCGGCGCGTCGCCGAGCGTATCAGCCCGCTGGGCTGGGTCGTGGCCGTACAGGCGCCGGCGTTTCGCTATGCCCCGGGGCTGTCCCTCAGGTTCCGTGGCGAGCTCCCCCAGCAGACGGGCCTGTTCGTGGACGGGGAGTTGGCCTCTGCCGTCACCGACTGGAGCGAAGCCGAGTCGGCGTTCGCCGTGCTCGACTGGCTTCCGTCGGCGGCCCCGTACGTCCTCGGCGGACGCGACGGAGTACTGGTCATTGGTGGGGGTGGCGGGACCGAAGTCGCCAACGCGCAGGTGCACGGGGCCAGCCGAATCACCGCCGTCGAATTACATCCTGCCTTGCCCGAGTTGGCGGACCGGTTTGGCGCTCTCCCTCGTAACCATGGCCAGGCCGAAGTGCGCTGGGTTATCGGCGATGCCCGGCACTTCGTGGCGGGGTCGCGCGATTCGTTCGATCTGATCACGCTCGGGCCCGGCGCGGCGTTCGGGGCCGCCACCGCCGGAGTGCACGCGCTGGGTGAAGATTTCCTGCACACGCGTGAAGCCTATGCTGCCTATTTGTCTCGCCTTCGCGACGGGGGTGTGCTGTCGGTGACCGGATGGCTGGCGCTGCCGCCGCGGCAAAACGTGCGGGTGATTCTCACCATGGCCGACGCCTTACGGCAGGTAAACGGGCGCGTGGAGGACGGTCTGGTCGTGGTCCGCAGTTGGGGTACGGTGACGGTGATGGGCAAACCGTCCGGCTATTCTGCGGAAGAGATCCGAGCGCTGAGGACGTGGAGCGCGGCACGAAACTTCGATGTGGATTACCCCGTCGCCGAGGTGCCCGCAGATCCGTTCAACACGCTCGATGCGCCCGTATTCGTGGAGGCCGCTGTGGCCGCCGTGGCTGGGAGGGACGAGGCAAGTCGGTTCGGGGAGACGTATCCGTTCGACGTCGCCCCGGTGACCGACGTGCGGCCCTATCCACACCATTATCTCAGGCTGCGGTCGCTGGGTGCGTTCTTCAAGAGCGACCGCGGCACGTGGTTGCCCTTCGCCGAATGGGGGATGGTGGCCCTGCTGGCTACGCTGGTGCAGAGTGTCGTGCTGGCAGGCCTGTTGTTGATCCTCCCGGTTGCTGTTCGTTCACGTACTTCGGGGGAATCAGGCCTGTTTCCCATCGTGGCGTACTTCTCGGCGATCGGGTTCGCCTACCTGGCTGCGGAAATCGCCGCCATACAGCAGTTGGGTCTATTGTTGGGCCATCCGGTGTACGCCGTAGTGATGGTGTTGGCCGCTTTCCTCATCTGTTCCGGTGCCGGGAGTGCCTGGTCCGATCGCTACCGGCACGCCGAGCCGGCGACGGTGGCTGGTATTCTGGTGCTCGTCCTCGCTGTGTTCGCGGCGATACTCCCCACGGTGGTGCATCTTCTTCAGCCGGCGCCATTGCCGATCAGGGCGGTGGCGGCGTTCGTGCTCCTGGGACCGGTCGCCTTCGTGATGGGGATGCCGTTTCCGATAGGGATCCGTGCCGTGGCCGGGTCTGATTCGACGCGGACAGCCTGGGCCTGGGCGTCGAACGGGTTCGCCTCGGTCACGGCCGCTCCGGTGGCCGCATTGTTGGCCCTCGAACTCGGGGCCGTGGCGCTGCTGGTTGCCAGCGGGTTGGCGTATGGGGTGGCTGCGCTGAGTGCGCAGTTACCTAGGGCGGTAAGGCGGTAGGGCGGTAAGGCGGTAAGGGGGATGGCGGTACTAGGTGGGGCGTCCCGTTTCTACCGCCCTACCGCCTTACCGTCTTACCGCCTTACCGCCCTCAGTTCAGAATCGCGGCCATCCCCTTGCCGATGTTCTTCTTGGCGCCCTTGGAAATGGGCTTCTCGCCGATGTAAACGTCGAACAGGGCCCAGCACAGGGCCGGCGACTCGATGGCTTCGGCCACCTCGCCCTTGATTGTGGTGTACAGCGTGCCGTCGACGCAGCTGAAGATGAGTTCGCTGTCGTCGGTCACCTTGTCGACTCCGAAGTAGCCGCGGAACTGGGCCAGGGCGTCGGTGCCGTCGGCCATGCCCATCTCCGCCGAGGCCTTCTCTACCCTCGGTGCCAGCGCTTTTTCGAACGCCTCGGCCATTTTCTCGCCGCCGACGTCACGGGTCATGACCAGCCGGAGGGTCATCCCCATGTCCATTTCCAGCATGCGCTGGAACATGGCCTTGTCTTTCTCGAGTTCCTTGGGCTCCTTGCCGGCCCAGTCCGCCAGGGCCACCCGGGCCGCGTCGGCGTCGATGTACAGACCCATCGCGTAAACCTTGATGTTGAGCATGGTGCGGGTGCGGACCCCGATGCCAGTCAGGGTATGGATCTGGTCGGTGGCGCCGGCCTTGAGGTAGACCGGGTAGGCGCGCTTGGTGCTTTCGTGCATCACGCTGGCGCTCATGTCCGGGCCGTGGGCCATCATGGCCGGTGCGGTATCCTGGGCTGTGGCTTGGACGGAATCCTGGGCTTCGGCCTGGGTAGTGTCCTGGGCCACGGCCGGAGTGGCCAATAGGGTTGCGGCCAGCAGGAGGGAGAATGGCGCTTTCATTAAGGGATCCTCGTCAGGAGTGGATCGGGGGAACGGGGGATAGGATAGCCTTTTGGGTGGGAAGGCGGAAGAAGATCGGAAGAGCACACGTCTGAACTCCAGTCACACTGATATATCTCGTATGCCGTCTTCTGCTTGAAAAAAAAAACAAAATACAACAAAACAAAAAAAATAAAAAAAAAAAAGAAAAAATACCACATATAGTGGCATAACACAGAGCCAAATAAGTAGAGTAAAACAATCTCTCTCCGCGC
>CAJVYZ010000095.1 GCA_913009915.1 uncultured Gemmatimonadota bacterium
AGTACGTGGAGGGGATTTTCTTCCACGAGGTCGAAACCAAGATCAGCCGGTACCCGCTGTTCGAGTACTATCCCTACACCTTGGCGTTGGCCTCGAAGCAACACGAGGTGGTCCTGCGCGAGGGACTGGAGATTTTGCACGTTCACTACGCCATCCCTCACGCAACGACCGCGTGGCTGGCCAAGGAGATGCTCACCCGGGAAAATCACCCGATCAAGGTTGTCACCACGTTGCACGGCACCGATATCACCCTCGTCGGGCAGGAGTCGAGTTTCTACAGCATCACCAAGTTCTCGATCGAACAGTCCGACATGGTGACGGCGGTGTCGGCCTACCTGCGTGACGAGACCGAGCGCGCCTTCGGGTGCGACAACTGCCGAATCAAGGTCATTCCCAACTTCGTCAACCTGACCGAATACCGGCCCTGTGCCGAAGACGACGTCGCGTGCCACGACGGGCTGGCACCACCGGGCCACAAGGTCATCACCCACATGTCCAATTTCCGGGAGGTGAAGCGGGTTCGCGACGTGGTACGGATCTTTGCGCGCATCCGGCATGCCATGCCGGCCACGTTGCTCATGATTGGCGACGGGCCCGACCGCGACGACGCAGAACGCGAGGCCCGCTCGTTGGGTGTCGACGACGATATCCGTTTCCTGGGGCGGATCGACACCATCGCCAATCTGCTCCAGGCCTCGGATCTGTTCTTGCTACCGTCGCAAGGCGAGTCCTTCGGCCTCGCCGCGCTTGAGGCCATGGCCTGCGGTTCACCGGTCGTGGCCAGCCGCGCCGGGGGTCTGCCTGAGGTGATCGAAGACGGTGTCACCGGGATACTCGAACCGCCGGGCTCGGTCGAGGCGATGGGACGAAGAGCCATCCAGCTGTTGCTCAACGACGAGCGCTACGCCACCATGCGGCGCGCCGCCCTCGACCGCGCCAAGGAATTCGGCGCGGACCTCATCGTCCCCCAGTACGAACAGGCCTATCAAGAGGCGCTTGGATGATCCTCCCCTGGTGGCAGGGGCTGATCCTCGGGACGGTGCAGGGGCTGTCGGAATTTCTCCCGATCTCCAGTTCCGGACACTTGGTCCTGGCCCAGTGGTTGCTAGGGTACCAATCGCCGGGCGTGTCGTTCGAGGTCCTGCTCCATCTCGCCACGCTGCTGTCGGTGCTACTGGTCTACTGGCGCTGCGTCGCGTGGTTGGTGCGCGGCATTACCCACGGACAGCGCGACGCCTGGCACTTTGCCGGTCTTCTGGTGGTGGCGTCCATTCCGGCCGCTGTGGCGGGACTGTTGTTCCGAGACGTGTTCGAGGCCCAGTTCGATTCGCCGGTCGCGGTGGGCATCGATTTCTTGATCACGGCGCTGATCCTCTGGAGCACGCGCTGGGTAGTGAAGGCCGATAGCGAATCTCCGGTTCGCTGGCCGTCTGCCGTGGCCATGGGTGTGGCCCAGGTGCTGGCCATTCTCCCCGGCGTATCCCGCTCCGGCACCACCATAGCTACCGCCCTGTGGTGTCGGGTCGGCGCTCGCGCCGCGGCGGAGTTTTCCTTTCTCATGGCGGTGGTGGTCATTGCCGGAACTGGCCTGCTCGAGGCCATGCACCTGGCGGAGGGGCCGCTCGTGTTCGAGTGGGGCGTCATCTGGGCCTTTCTGGCGGCCCTCGTGTCCGGCGTCTTCGCCATCCGGTTGCTGGTGATGCTGCTCCGGCGGGGCCGGTTCCACTTGTTCGCTCCCTACTGTGCCGTGGTGGGCAGCCTGACCCTGGTGTGGGCGGTGTGGCGCTGATGAGCCCGGAGGTACACCTGCGCGCCACCACAACGTCCACCAACGACGACATCCACCGGCTGGCGGAGGCCGGAGCCCCCGACGGCACCGTGGTGATGGCGGACGCCATGACCGCCGGACGCGGGTCACGGGGCCGGACGTGGCACGCCGAACTTGGCGGCGTCTGGGTCAGCGTCCTCCGACGTCCCGGAGCCTCGATCGAGACCGCCGTGTTGAGCCTCAGGGTGGGCCTCGGCGTGGCTGCCGTGTTGCAGCCGCTGGTCGGGCAGGCGGTGGCACTCAAGTGGCCCAACGACCTGGTCGTTGGCCAGCAAAAGGTGGGCGGCATTTTGTGCGAGATGCGTTGGCACGGCGCTCGCCCCGCGTGGGTAGCGATCGGCGTGGGAGTCAACGTGGCCAACCGGTTGCCGGATGCCCTGCGGCACACGGCCACCACGCTGGCCGAGGTCGCTCCCGGACTGTCCCTGGCCGACGTTCGCGACGCCGTCATTCCCGTGCTGCGGATGGTGAAGGTCGATGCCACCGTACTCGATCCGCTCGAAATCGCCGCGTTCGATCGGCGTAACTGGCTGCGGGGGAAGGCCCTCCACGCACCGGTGCAGGGGACCGTTGGCGGTATCGACCAATCGGGCGGGCTGGAGATTACCGGCGCGGACGGAACCAGTCACGTTCTCCGAGCGGGCGACCTCACCCTCAGCGAAATGGCCTGAGGGTGGTTCCCCATCGTCCGGCACCGTCCTAGATTCGCCCCATGCTCCTGACACTCGATATCGGCAACTCGGAGATCACCGCGGGCGTCTTCCGCGACCAGAGCCTCCTGCGTCAATGGCGCATCTCCACCCTTCCAGGCAGGACACCAGACGAGTGGGCCGTCCTGATGGAGAGTTTTCTCACCCAGGCCGGATACGATCCCGGCGGCATCAGGGCCGTGTGCTTGGTCTCGGTGGCGCCGTCCATCACCGGCGGCCTGAAGACCGGGTTGGCACAATTGACCGGCTCCGAAGTCGCTGAGTTACAGGCCGACAGCGATGTGCCTCTGACCCTGGACGTCGATGAGCCGCTCGCCGTAGGGGCAGACCGGATCGCCAACTCGCTGGGAGTGCTCGATGCGGTGCACAGCGACGCCGTGGTCATCGATTTCGGCACCGCCACGACCTTCGACTGCGTCACTGCCGACCGCCGGTTCATCGGCGGCCCGATCATGCCCGGATTGCGAACGTCGGCGGATGAGTTGACCCAGAAGGCAGCCCGGCTGCCCGCCACGGAGTTGACGGCGCCCAGCCGGGTCATCGGCAGACGGACCGACGATTGCATCAAGGCCGGCGTGCTCTACGGGGCAGCGGACGCGGTGGACGGCATGATCGGCAGGATTCGCGGCGAATGGCCCACCGATGTGGAACCTGTCGTGGTGGCGACCGGTGGACTGGCCGACATATTGGTGCCGTTCACGACGAGCGTCGATCGCGTCACCCAGGGGCTGACTCTCGAGGGTATTCGCGTTGCGGCCCAGCATTTCGGGTTGACGTGGTGACTCGCTGGGGCCCGTAGGGGCTTGGCCTCGTCCCCGCGGCAGCGCTATACTTCCCACTTCCATTCTACTATCGGAGCAAGCATGAGCGCGGTGGCGGAATCCCACCAGGGCTACGACCTCGGCGACATCCCTCTGATCGTCCGGTCTTCCATCAAACTCGGGATTATCACAGCGATCGTCGTGTTTGCGTTCTCGCTCGTCTCCCGGTATCTCGGCGGGACGGTGGAGGTGGCACTCGAAGCGATCCTCCTGGTGGCCGGTGTGGCGCTGGTGGCGGGGCTCCCCGCCGTGTGGACCAAGGCACGCACCGGGGCGGGTATCGCCAATGCGGCCGGTGTCGGGCTCGGGGCCACGGTGGCGTTCATGGCCATCGACGTGATTCTCCTCCAGCGCATCGGGACCTACACCAACCGCTGGCTGGAAATCGGCGGTGGCAGCAACTGGTGGTACCACCCAGTATGGTGGATGGCCGGCACCTACCTGGCATGGATGGGCGCCATTATCCTGGCCAACCAAACCAGCGACAACGACTCGCCGTCGATCCCCCGGATGATGATCACCGCCGTGGTGTTCAGCGTGGTGGTGGGGGCCGCCGCCGCCATCATCGGATTCCCCGGCGCCGCATGGTCGTTCCCCACTTTCGGGATCGCGCTGCTGCCCGGCTTCGCCATCGGGGCACTCTTTTCGACGATGGGTCGCCGGCGCGCCTGAGCGGATGAAGCCGGTCCGCGTCGTTCTACGCATTCTCGGTTGGCTGCTCACGCCCCTGGTGGCGTGGGCAGCTTCGCATTTTGGTGGCGGCATCGGAGCCACCATCGCTGGTGGCATCGCCAACCCGCGCCTGGGGCTGGCATTGACTGTCGTCGCCGCGGCACTCTCGGGCCTTCTGGCATTGCAACTGTGGATCCGGTTGCTGCGGTATTCGCCGGAATTGCGCCGGGCACTGCACGTGGCCGAAGATGCCACGCCGGACACAGACTCTCTGGGGGATTGATGAGCAGATCCGGCGGCATTACCCGGTTCATGGCTGCCGTGCTGAGTGCCGCGTTGGCCGGCTGCGGGGGCGAGCATCCCGCGGCCGACGCTGCCGTACCGCCTGGCCGGCCCACGGCGACCTGGGTGGACTCTTTGGTCCTGACCACGCCTGGTGGGGTGGAGGTGTGGTTCACGGACGGCCGGGCGGCACACGACAGTCTTGGAGTAGCGTGCAGTGAGCGGGTGCTGGAAATCCGCACTGCGCGAGACACCGTGGCGGTGCCCCTCCTCTACACCGGCGAGGCCCCTACGCTGGAAAACGATTCCACCCTGAGGGCCTGGGTGTGGCTCGATTGTCAGGCCCAGACGCTATACCACGTGAATATCCACACCGGCCGCCCATCTCGGGTCGAGCCCTGATCCGGCCATGCGGTTCCCGCGCACCGGGTTCACCATTCTCACACTGGCGAGCACCATCGTGGCCGCCGGTGCCCAGGCTCAAGGCATTGCGTTCGAAGCCGGGCGCGTCATCGCCGATCCGGACTGGTCCGTCTACCGGCTGAGCTACACCCAGCGGCTGCTCGGTCCCTTGGGCGGCACCCTCTACGGCACCTATCTGCGACCTCGGTCAACCTCCGACCTCGATCTCTACGGCGTAGGAGCCTCCCTGACCCTGTTTCAGGGCGGCGAGCCGGGACCCTATTTCATGGGTGGGGTCGAGGGTGGCGCCACCTCGGGCGTCTCTGAGGCTGTATGGTCGGGATGGTGGGCCGGGGCCGGTTTCGAGGTCGTCCCCTTCAACTTCCTATCGCTCGGGGTAGAGGGGCGGTGGCACGCCCTGTCCCCGCCCGATGTCGAGGGGCTAGAGCTGGGTGGCCGAATCCAGGTGTTCTGGAGTACCGGAGGCCCTCCACCGCAGCCGGCATACACCGAGGCGAAGCCCGCGGGGCCGGTCCCCGGTCAGCCTGACGTCAGAGCCGATCTGGTGGGGGCCGGGGCTTCGGCGGACGTGGCCGACCGTCTGAGCGGTGTCGTGGCCGCGGCTACCGCGGCCATGGGGACTCCCTACGTCTGGGGCGGCACCGGCGGCTCCGACGGCGGCTTCGATTGTTCCGGTCTGATTCAGTACGCCTACGGCACCCAGGGGATATCCCTCCCCCGGGTCAGCCGCGACCAGGCCAAAGTGGGTCGCAAGATCTACAAGAAGTTGGCCGGGTTGCGGCCCGGCGATATTCTGACGTTCAGCACCCGGGGTGGGCCGGTGACCCACGTCGGATTGTACGTCGGCGGTGGACAGTTCATCCATTCCGCCTCACGCGGCGTACAACTCAGTCGCCTGAGCGCCGACGATCCCTACGGGCGGTGGTGGTGGAAGCGGTGGGTGGGGGTGAGGCGGGTGTTGGAGTAGCGGCGGAAACTGCAAAGTGGAAACTGGGAATTGGAAACTGGCGCATTCGTCCAGTTTCCAATTTCCAATGTCCAACTACTGATCATTTCCCGCCGTCTTCTCCACGATCATGGTCGCTCTGATCGCTATCTTTGTGCTTCATGTTCATAGGCATGATCTTGCTGAATTGGTCTGCCAGTGAAGCAATATCTTTCTGGTATTCGGGATCTTCCGGGTCGATGGCCGGCCACTCGTCGATATCGTCGGGCGCGAAGAGACCCACCATGTGGGCCATGGCACCCAATTCGAGTGTCTTGCCGGTGGGATTGTCGTACACGGCTACCACACGATAGCGGTGGTTGGCCTCGAGCTTCTTGCCCCGTCCACTCACCCCGAACAGGTGACGTTCCAGGTCCTTGACCCAGCCGTTCTCATCTAGTTGAGCCTTGACCGTGGTTATGACCTTGCCCGATTCGGCGTCTTCCAGACGCACCTCGACGCCGTAGTCGTGCATGTGGCCGCCGACTCCGAGCAGGCGGCCGCTCAACGGCAGAGTGAACTCGAAGCTCTTCTCGGAGCGGCCGGCCGGGATATCGAATGTGTTGGTGCCGCCGATGGTCAGGTTGACGTCAAAGTACGCGGGCAGACCGCTCACCGGCTGGGGCACCTGGTTCTTCGGGGTCCACGACAGCGTAAGCTGGAAGTAGGCCTCTTCGATGCGAGCCCCGGTAGTATTGTGCCAGGCGATGTACATCCCCAGGTCGCTCCCCAGACGCACGGGTACTCCGATGCTCTTGGGGAGTTCGTAGCCCTCCGTTTCCGTCCCGGATCCCAGTAGCCGCTCGGCCGCGGGATATACCAGCTGCCGGCGGTCGAAGTTGACCATGATCATATGGTGGACTATGCGCTGGGGAAGAACGTTGCCGTCACCATCCATGGCCTGAAGCTCAAAACCTCTCAGCCACCCTTCTATTGGCCAGTCGAAATGGTACACCGGCGTGTCGTGTCCGGCTCCCGAGTGGGCCATGGCCTCCTCGCCGGTCCGGTCCGGGAGGTCGAACGGTCCCACGGTGAGGATGATCTTCTTGGCGGACGAATCGACCGTCACTTCGAGTCAGGCCGTGTCGGCCGGAGCCATGACGCCGGGCCCGACGGCCATCTGAGGGCTGACGGCCATCTGAACGAAAGCCAACAAAGTTGCCACTACCATGATGCTCACTCCGGGAATAGCTGGTGGTTGGTGACCGACTCGGTTTCCCGGGAAGGCCGGCGGCGAAATGAATTGGCCCAAACTAGAAATTGATAGCCGAGCAACACTAAGAAGATCGTGAAGGTCTGGCGAAGAAATCTTTAGGAAGCGAGGAAGCTGGAAGCGCTAAATCCTACCAAATGGATCCCATACTCCCCCGCCGCCGCGTCGGCAGGAGGAGAAGAGGGCTAGGAAAAGAGGGCTAAGAAAGGAGGGCTAAGAGGACTAAGAGGGCTAAGAGGGGAAAGAGGTCCCTGGGGATGGTGTTGGAGAAACACCAGAAAGTAGAAATTGGCAATCAGTTGTCGGAGGCGACGCCCCAATCGCCAATTTCTGCTTACTGCGCACTCCTCACTCCCCGTCGTCCCCCTCTTGGGTGTGGTCCCCGTGGTCATCCTCGTCCGTGGCGGGCATGTGGTCCATTTGCATGATCTTGCTGTTCTGATCGGCCAGGGATGCCAGGTCCTTCTGGAATTCCGGATCGGTGGGGTCGAGAGCCGGCCACTTTTTCAGATCGTCCGGTACGAAGAGGCCTACCATGTGAGCCATGGCGCCCAAGTCGATGGTGTGGCCGGTCGGGTTTTGGTACACGCCGACCACGCGGTACCGGTGGTTCGCCTCGAGCTTCTTCCCGCGGCCACTAACGCCGAAGAGATTCCGCTCCATGCCGAGCAGCCGGCCGCCGGCATCACTCTCGGCGCTGAGCGAAGTGATGACCTTGCCCGACTCGGCGTCCTCCAACCGAACTTCCGCTCCGTAGTCGTGCATGTGGCCGCCGACACCGAGCAGGCGCCCGCTCACCGGCAGGGTGAACTCATAGCTCTTCTCGGAGCGGCCCGGCGGGATATCGTACGTGTTGGTGCCGCCGACCGTCAGGTTGACGTCGAAGTAGACGGGCAGGCTGCTGACCGGCTGCGGCATCTGGTTCCTTGGCGTCCATTCGAGGGCCATCCTGAAATACACGTCGTCGATCGGCTCGCCGGTATCGTTGTGCCAGGCGATGTACATCCCCAGGTCACTCCCGAGACGAACGGGGACCCCGATGCTCTTGGGGAGAGTGTAGTCCGCCGTCTCGGATCCGGCGCCGAGGATGCGCTCGGCGGCCGGGTAGATCAGCTGGCGCCGGTCGAAATTGACCATGATCATGTGGTGCATGATGTGGCGGGGCAGGACATTGCCCTGGCCGTCGACCACTTCCAGTTCGAACCCCCGGAGCCAGCCCTCGATGGGCCAGTCGAAGTGATAGACCGGCGTGTCGTGTCCGGCGCCGGAATGGGCGTGGGTGTCTTCTCCGGAACGGTCGACCAGATGGAAGGGGCCGACCATCAGCACGATGTGCTTGGCGGAAGAGTCGACCGCGACTTCGAGTCTGGCCGAGTCGGCCGGGGCCATGCCGCCCTGCCCGGCGGCCATCTGAACGGAAGCCAACAATGCTGCCACTACCATAGTCAATACTCCGGAAAATAGCTGGCGATTCGTAACCTGATTGGGTCGCCGACAAACAGCCTGTCGGGAGGGTTCATCGGACAATAGATCGGAAGAGCGTC